>JACCUE010000099.1 GCA_013812005.1 Thermoleophilaceae bacterium | reverse complement strand
TGATGGGTCGCCACGCGGGATGGATCGCCCTGCACTCCGGGCTGGCCGGCGGCGCCGACGCGATCCTGGTGCCCGAGCGGCCCTTCGACGTCGAGCAGGTGTGCGACCTGATCCGCCGCCGCCACTCCCGTGGGCGCTACTTCTCGATCGTCGTGGTGGCCGAGGGGGCGATCCCGGCCGAGGGAACCATGGAGGCGCTGGAGGGCGAGACCGACGAGTTCGGCCACGTGCGCCTGGGAGGAATCGGCCAGCGGTTGAGCCTCGAGATCGAGGAGCGCACCGGTTTCGAGACGCGAGTGACCGTGCTCGGCCACGTGCAACGAGGGGGCACCCCCACTCCTTACGACCGGGTGCTGGCCACGCGCCTGGGAGTCGCGGCCAGCGACGCCGCGCAGGAGGGCCGCTGGGGCACCATGCCCGCGCTGCGAGGCGGCAGGATCGAGCTGGTGGCGCTGCGCGACGCCGTGGCCGAGCTGCGGCTCGTCCCGGCGGAGGAGTACGAAGTGGCCGAGACCTTCTTCGGCTGACCGGCGCATTCGGGGCTCCCGGCCGAGTGCGCCGTGCCGCTAGCTCCCGCCCGGGGCCGGCGGTGCGCTCTTGAATACGCGGTCCAGATGAGGCTTCGCGATCCGTACGCCGGCGGCCATCAGCGTGATGATCGTTGTGAACAAAAAGGCGTCGAAGGCCTTGATGCCCAGGGCCCATGCGACGACCCAGATGACCAGGCCGGTGGTGAGGGTGACCAGGACGATCATCGCGAGGCCACGGCCTTGCGCAGCTTGGTGACGGCGTTGAACCCGGCGAGCATCGCCTTGTCCACGCCGCTGTCCTGAGGGGGGAGCAGCCCGATCGCCCGGGCGAAGGCGGCGCCGTCGTAGTAGCCCGTGTTGCGGGTGATCTTGCCGTCCTCGTCGATCTCCAGGGCGTCGAAGCCCCGCAGCTCGACACGCTTGCCGGTGGGCTCGATGCCCTGGAACGGGGCGCCATCGAAGGTGCCGGCCAACCGCCACTGGACCGCCGCGACCTCGTGGTCGGCCACGATGCGCTCGATCTTCATCGTCGCGTCGGGCATCGCGGCGAACATCTCCCGGAAGAACGCTCGCACGGCGTCCGGGCCGCGGAACACGCCGAGGGCCACGATGTCGTCGATGCCATCCGGGTGGAAGTGCGACGCCACGGCATCGGCGTCACGCGCGTCGATCGCCTCGAAGTAGGACCGGCCGACTTCCTCCACGGCCTTGACGCGGGCCGAGCGCCGCGGCTTGGCGGGCTTCTTCGCGGGTGTCTTGGCCAGCGCCTCTGCGGGCGCCTCTGCGGGGATGTCGGCCTCTGCCATCGGCGCCACCCTAGCACTCAGCCGGCCGCGGCTTGGCGGTGTCGCAGGCCACTGGGACTGCCCGTTGTGGAGGGGGGTCACTACGTTCCGTCCCGCGGAGGGACGCTTTGTAGTGAGCCCCCAGCCACCGCGGCCGGTGAACCCCAGCGCCCGCGACCGCGGCCGGTCAGGCCCGAGCCCCCCCGGGGCCGCAGGTCAGGCGAGCGCGTGAGCCAGCTCGGCCACCAGCTCCCCCACCGCCGCGGAGCCACCCTCGCCCGCCGCGCGCACCACCCGGCTGCCCACGATCACGCCGTCGGCGATGTCGGCCACCGCGCTGGCGTGCTCGGAGGTCGAGATCCCGAAGCCGACCGCGACCGGCAGCGAGGTGGCCGCTCGCACCCCCTCGACCATGGCCGGAAGCTCGGGTGGCAGCACGGAGCGCTCGCCGGTGGTGCCGGTGAGGGATACGGCGTAGACGAACCCCCGGGCATCCTCACCGATAGCCTCGAGTCGGTCCCGAGCCGTGTTGGGCGCGACGAGCGGTACGAGCGCGAGGTCCTGAGCGTCGCAGGCCTCCCTCAGCTCGCCGGCCTCGTCGTGAGGCAGGTCGGGGACGATCAAGCCCACCGCCCCGGCGGCCGCCGCCCGCTGCGCGTACGTCGACAGCCCCGCTTGGAGCACGACGTTGGCGTACACCATGAGTACCACCGCAACCCGCGCGGCCACTGACTCGCACACCGAGAGCACGTCGTCAGGGGTGACGCCGGCCGCGAGAGCGTCGGAGGCCGCGGAGTGGATCACCGGGCCGTCCGCCAGAGGATCCGAGAACGGCACGCCCAGCTCGATCAGATCGGCGCCCGAGTCAGCCGCGGCCGCACAACATGCGCGGGAGGCGTCAGGGTCCGGATAGCCACCCATCAGGTACGGCATCAGGGCGGCGCGGCGCCCGTGGCCGGCGAAGGCCTGTGCGATCCGCGGGGAGTGGGTCAAAGGGGGGCACCGCCCCCCTTTGCAACCCCCGCGAGGTCGAGCACGCCAAGGAGGGCACCGCCCCCCTTTGCAACCCCCGCGACGGCCGGCGCGCTCACCGCGAGAGCACCTCGGCGAGATCCTTGTCGCCCCGCCCGGAGAGGATCAGGATGTCGATGCCCTCGCCGGGATGGGCGAACAGCCACGCGAGCGCATGCGAGGGCTCGAGCGCGGGGATGATCCCCTCCAGCTTGGCCAGGCGCCGGAAGGCCGCCACCGCGTCCTCATCGGTCACGGCCTCGTAGGCCACCCGGCCCTCGTCTCGCAGCCAGGCGTGCTCAGGACCTGAGCCCGGGTAGTCGAGGCCGGCGGACACCGAATGCGCGTCGAGCACCTGCCCGTGCTCGTCCTGCAGCACGGCGGAGAGCGCGCCGTGCAGCACGCCCCGGGCGTTCGTGGTCAGTGGAGCCGAGTGGCGGCCGGAGTCGAGGCCTTCTCCGGCGGCCTCCACGCCGATCAGCCCCACATCGGTGTCGGCCACGAAGCCCACAAAGGCCCCGATCGCATTCGAGCCGCCGCCCACACAGGCGATCACGCGGTCGGGCAGGCGGCCCTCGGCGGCCTGGATCTGCTCGCGCGCCTCGTCGCCGATGACGCGCTGGAGGTCACGCACGACCCCCGGGTAGGGAGCGGGCCCCACCGCCGACCCGATCACGTAGTGCGTGGTGGCCACGCTGGCAACCCAGTCACGGATCGCCGCGCTTACCGCCTCCTTGAGCGTGCGAGCGCCCGTCTCGACAGCGGTGACCTCGGCGCCGAGCAGCTGCATCCGCTCCACGTTGGGGCGCTGGCGGCGCATGTCCTCGCTGCCCATGTAGACCAGGCATTCGAGCCCCAGCAGCGCGCACGCCGTGGCGGTGGCCACCCCGTGCTGGCCCGCGCCGGTCTCGGCGATCACGCGCTCCTTGCCCATCCGCTTGGCCAGCAGCGCCTG
>JACCUE010000094.1 GCA_013812005.1 Thermoleophilaceae bacterium | reverse complement strand
ATCTCGTCGATCAGCAGCACCACCGGCTGCTCGGAGGAGATCGCGCTCAGAAGCGGACGGGGGAGAAGGAACTCCTCACCGAAGATGTCGTCGCGTACCTCGCGCCAGCCCGCGTCGGAAGCCTCTACCTGAATGCGCAGCAGCTGCTTCTTGTAGTTCCACTCGTACAGGGCCTTGGCCTCGTCGAGGCCCTCGTAGCACTGCAGGCGCACCAGGTCCCGCCCGGTGGCGCGGGAGAGCGCCTTGGCCAGCTCGGTCTTGCCAACCCCCGCCGGGCCCTCCACCAGCACGGGCTTGCCCAGCCGCTGGGCGAGAAAGGAGACAAGCGCGATGGAGTCGTCGGCGAGGTAGCCGGCGCCGTCGAGGCCGGCGCGGGTCTCTTCGATCGACTGGAACTCCGCGGGCACCGGTCAAAGGATACTTTCGGGCCGTGCTCGCCCTGCTCGCCCAAGCGCCCGACAGCTTCCCCGGGGGCGGACCCGAGAGCCTCGATCAGCTCCTCAACGCCTATTACCTGCTGTTCGCCGGCGGCTTCCTGATCGCGGTGCTCGGCCACCTCTTCCAGTCGCGAACGCTGGTGGCATCGGGAATCATCCTGGTGTTCCTGGGCACCGCGGCCTTTTTTGTGGCCGTGGGCACCCACGGCTAGAGGATCACCGGTGGATCGATCTGGGCATACTCCAAGCAGTGTCGGAGGAGCAAGCACCGGATCGCACCGAGGAAACCGTCGCGACGCCCCGGCGCAGCCGCGCGCGTCGCAGCGCGGCCGACGAGGTGCGCGACGCGCAGTTCCCCACCGCGATGCGCGGTTACGACCGCGCCGCGGTTGACACGTGGTGCCAGGAGATCGCCGACCTGGTGGAGCGCCTGGAGGAGCAGCCGCCCCGCGACACCGCCGTCAAGCGGGCGCTCGACGAGGTGGGCCAGGAGACCACGGCGATCCTCCAGCGAGCACACGAAGCCGCCGAGGAGATCACCTCGCGTTCGCGCTCCCAGGCCGAGGCAAGGCTGGAGCGCGCCGAGCGCGAGACCGACGACGCCCTGCGCGAAGGCGAGGAGCGCGCGCAGCAGCTCGAAGCCGACATCGCTGCCATGTGGGAACAGCGCACCCGGCTGATCGAGGAGCTGCGCCAGCTGGCGGACGAGGTGCTCGGCGCGGCCGACGACGCCCTCGATCGCATGCAGCCGCCGGTAACGAGCGACTCGCCTGCGGTCGTGATGGTGGAGGGCGAAGAGCCCGATCTGTCCACCGATCACGAGATGGCCTACGAAGATCAGCCGACCGTCGAGGTGGATGCGCCCGAGCCCGAGCCGGACGCGCCCCGGGGCCAGGACACAGAGGCCCCCCGCTAGCCGAGCGCGTCGCGAAAGCCCTGGCGCGCCTGCCGGGGACCTCTCGGGCGCCCTCCCGCGCGGCCGATAACGCCACCGGCGAGGTCGGATTCGGATGGCGTGCTACGGTCGGTGTTACACCGATGCCGACCGCTCATCCCCGCATAGCGATCACGCGTGACCCCGAGCTTGCCGCGGCCCTCGACAGGGCCGGCGACCTGCTCGGCCGCGACGTGCCCGCGGCGCGGCTGGTGCGCGACCTCGCGCTGCGCGGGGCGCGTGCGCTCGAGACCGACGACGCGGAGCGCCACAGCCGGCGGCGCGCCTTCGCGGAGCGTATCGTCAGCGACAGCCCGCCGTGGGACCCGAAGGTGCTCGAGCGCGTCGAGGACCGCTCGGCGTGACCACCCCGCCGTTCGGCGGCGGCCAGTTCATCGCCGACACCTCCGCGCACCACCGGGCGGGGGAGGCGCGCGTCCGCGACTCGTGGATCGCCGCCTACGAGCAGGGCGTACTGCTCACCTGCCTCGTCGTCCGCTTCGAGCTGCTCTACAGCGCCCGCAACGTGGACGAGTTCGAGGAGACCGAGCGCAACCTCGCCGACCTTCGTGACATCCCGATCACGGTCAGCGTACAGCGTGCCGCGACGGCCGCGATGCGCGAGCTCGCCGCCCGAGGCGAGCACCGCGTCAAGCTGAGCGATCTCCTGGTGGCCGCCGCGGCCCAGGAGGCCGGCGTCGGCGTGCTCCACTGTGACGGCGACTACGACCTGCTCGCCACCGCGCTCGCGTTCGAGAGCAGGTGGCTGTTGGGCACGTGATCCCCCGGTCGGATCTTCCGGGGGCCCGTTAGCCGAGCGCTTCGCGAAAGCCCTGGCGCCAGCTTGGATCGGCATGGACCGGCATCGACTAGATGACCCGGGAGGCCAGGCCCACGCCGTCGCCCACAGCGAGCACGGCCCCGCGCCAGTGCTCGCTGCGCAGAAGCGCCTCGTTGAAGGCCCGCCCCGCTTCGACCGTCTCGGCGGGCCAGAAGCCTCCCTCGCCCCCGGCCACCTCGCCCGACATGAGGAGGTTGTCGACCACGAGCAGCGCGCGGTCGGTCAGCTTGGGCTCGGCGAGCTCCAGGTAGTCGCGGTACTCGCCCTTGGTCGCGTCGAGGAAGAGAAGATCGAATGGGCCTTCGACACCGGGGATCGTCTCCTTGGCGTCGCCATCCACGATCTGCACGCGGTCGGCTACGCCGGCCCGTCTCAGGTAGTCGGTGGCTTGGGCGACGCGGCCCGGGTCCCGCTCGAGGGTCACGATGCTGCCCTGCCGCAGTGCCTCGGCCATGTGCAGCGCGGAATAGCCGATCGCCGTGCCCACCTCGAGCACCCGCGCGTCCAGGGAGCCGGCGAGGGCGGCCAGCATGCGGCCCGTCTCCCACTGCACGATCGGCACGCCCTCGCGGGTGGCGAACTCCTCCATCTCGGCCATCACGCGGGCGCGCGGCGGGCGCAGGTCGGCGAGGTAGGACTCGACGTGCTCGGACAGAATCGCCATGGAGGCCGAGGAGGCTAGCGCGCGAGCGCCAGCCGCATGAGCAGGTTGCGTGGCGCTCCAGGGGCGGCAGCCGAGGTGAAGCCCAGCCCGTCGTAGAGCGCCCGCGCTTGGCTGTTGGACTCGTTCACGTCAAGCTCCACCCGCGCGCAGCCGCGATCCCGTGCATGGTCGAGAGCGCCGAGGGTGAGCGCGAGCCCGAGACCGGCCCCGCGGGCCTCTTCGCGCACGAACAGGTCCTCCAGCCAGCAGTCCTCGGCTGCGTGCCACACGCCGTAGCGGAAGCGCAGCTGGCAGACCCCCGCGGGCTCCCCGCCCGCCTCGGTGGCTCCCAGCAGATAGCTCACCG
>JACCUE010000241.1 GCA_013812005.1 Thermoleophilaceae bacterium | reverse complement strand
CCCGAGGATCGTGTCCTCGGCCGTGCAGGCATAGTCAGAGGAGCCCTCGCGAGCCGCCCGCACGTGCAGGTACCGATAGCCGCAGACGAGCGTCTCGATCGCGTCGCGGCGGCGGCGCAGGCCGTGCTTGGGCCCGCCCTCGGCGTATGCGCGGCCAGCGAGCTCCTCGCGGGCGACCAGGCGCGGGACCGCCCGCCGCTCGGGGGCGTACCAGACCCTCCCCCGCTTGGGGTTTCGCCGCAGGGCGCTAGCCACGACCGCCCCCACGAGGGAGCGCGTGGGCGCGCGGGACCGCGCGCGCGCCTACGTGTCCGTCTTCGGGCGGTGCTAGCTTGCGAGCCGAGTTCGAAAGCGCCTCGCAGTGCTTCGTCGGCTCACAGGGCCACGTATGAAGTTGTCGGATACGCCCGGGTTGCCGCCCGGGCGTTCCTCGTTGTTGGGGACCGATGGTGGGCCCCGCCTCTGGGCTAGGGCGGCGCGCGCATGGCGGTCCTCACGCGATCGGGGATCATGGAGGCGACCTTGCGCGGGCTGTCGGACGGCAACCGGGCCGCTCCCGGTGTACCGAGGCGCGCGCCGGCGGTGTACCGAGACGCGCGCCCAGGTGTACCGAGACGCGCGCGGCGCCTGCTCCCTGGCCCCATCAGCGGAGTCCGGGCGTCCCGTGTGCCCCTCCAGGAGGCATCTGGCGGGTGTACCTGGCCGCGCGGCCGGGGTGTACCTAGGCGCGCGCGGGCGGGGTGTACCTCGATGCGCGCCTCCCCCGCGATACCGCTGGTGGTGGGAAAACACCCGTGCTGCGCTGCCTCGTCGCCGGGGGTGTACCTGGGCGCGCGGCTTCCGTCCGCCGCCGGCCCTACGGTGGCCTGCGATGAGTGAGAGCAACGTGCGCCGCCTGCCAGAGGTCCTTGACCCCGATGATCCGGACGCGGTCGGCTACCTGGAGCGCTCGCTGGTCGACTCGCCCGTGTGGCAGATGGGCCCGCGCGCGCCGGAGACCGCGGTATCGAGGCGAGATCCCAAGCTGCTGGACTTCCTAGCCAGCGCCCGCAACGCCCCCCTTGGAGAGCTGGAGTTTGATGTTCTCGCGTGGACGATCACTCGTTGGTTTCAGGTCGGCAGGCCGCCCAACGGGCGGCTCGGGGCGAGCTTTGGCGACTTGGCCAGGAGCCTGTACGGCAAGAAGGGCGGCGGGAAGCAGTACGCGTTGATCCGCGAGGCCCTCGAGAACCTCTACGCGGTCAGCGTCGACCTTGTCGTCATCGAAGGCGCCGATCACGAGGCCGTGTTCAAGAGCACGCGACGCAAGCGAATCATCCAGACGCTCGAGATCCGCGAGCGGGTCGGCGAGATCGTCGACCATGGCCAGGAGGCGTCTGAGGATGGCATCGAGGTCGAGCTCGCCTCCTGGCTGGTCGCTCAGCTCGACGCCCAGACGATCACCGCACTCGCCTGGGGTGTCATCCGGAAGCTGACGGGGATTTCCAAGCGCCTGGCGATCTACCTCGCTGCGCACTCCGGCGACTTCTCCCCCATCACCCGTCACACGGAGCGCTTCGTGGTCGAGATGAGCGACGGGCTCTATGAGGAGCTCGGTATCACGGCGAGCCGCGAGCGCCAGCGCCGCGCGACCGTCTCGCGCGCGCTGCAGCGGATCGCCGAGCACGACGCGCGCTATTCGCTGCTGACCGTCGAGCCGGCCGGCGAGAGCTACGTCCTGCGCGCTGAACGGCCCATCGCAGGGAATGTCTCGCGCCTGCCTGGCCCGCTTGCTCCCTAGGTGGCCCGCTTCGCCGGAGGCTAGGCGGGCTGCGAGCCCGCCCGCTAGGCGCTCACCTAGGATGGCAGCTAGCTATGGGGCTAGGTATAGGGTTATGCTCCTGGCTAGGTGACATGCTAGGTAGCTAGGTGGCCCGGCAGGCGGGAGACGCGATAGGGAGGACAGACCAGCGCGGTGGCGAACCAAGAGGACATGACCCGGGTGATCGCGGTGGCCAACCTCAAGGGCGGCACCGGGAAGTCCACTGCCGTGGCGAACCTGGCCTGCGCCTGGGGGAGCGAGCCCGCGCCGATGCGGGTACTGGCCATCGACCTGGATCCCCAGGGAGATCTGACCGCCATGTTTGGCCGCTATCCCGACGAGGCCGCTGGGACCGTCGACGACCTATTCGTCGATGAGGACGTGACGGTCGAGCAGGCGCGCATGAGCGACGTGGCGCCGCAGGTCGATCTGATCGTCGCGGGGCCGAAACTTGCCAGCATCGAGTTGGGCCTCGCGGGGCAGATGAGCTCGGAGTTCTTCCTCAAGGACGCGTTGGACGGCCACATCGGCGGATACGACATCGTGCTCATCGACTGCCCGCCGCAGCTGGGCAAGCTCACTCCGAATGCTCTCTTCGCCGCGACGGAGGTGGTGATTCCGGTCTCTATGGTGGACCGCGGCGCCTACAGCGGGGCCGTCGAGCTGCTGGCCCGGGTGGAGGAGGTGCGCAGGCGCCAGCCGCTGGAGGTCACGGCGATCGTGAGGACTCATGTCGATCGCCGGCGGCGCGCGTTCAGGGCCCTGAACGGGGAGATCGAATCGCTCGGGGCGCCGGTGGCGAAGACCCTGATTCCGCTGCGGTCGGCGTTCAACGACGCCGGCGTGGTCGGTTCCCCGGTCTCGTTGCTCGAGCCCGACAGCGAAGGGGGGATGGCCTACCGCCGGCTGGGGCAGGAGCTCGGCGGCCTGCGGGCGGTCAGGGAGGCCGCCTGATGGCCGAGCCGCTTCGGCTGCATAAAGCGCGTCGGCGGACGCTGGACCCGGAGCGGTTGCGCGACCCCCTCGGAGGGGATCCCGATGAGGCGGCGCCAGAGCGCCCGCGGCGCGCGCCCCGGCGAGCGCCTGCGAACGGTGGGCCGCCTCGATCCGCCGAGGCGGAAACTAGCTCGACGCCGAAGCGGGGTGGGGGAGGGGGGCGAGGCGCGAAGCCGCCGCGGTCCGCGCCTGGGACGCAGGAGGTCGGGGATGCTGCCTTGGCCATGGCCCTGGCGCCGAAAGCTCAGGTGGGGGTGATGTTCGAGGCCGAGGTGTGGGAGGGGTTGACGGCCATAGTGAACGAGCTCCGCGATCAGCGGAAGGTGAGGGCGAGTCGCAATGCGCTGCTGATCGCGCTGCTGGTGCGCGGCCTCCCCGTCGATGAGCGCGCCGCCTTGGACCTCGTCGGACGGTACGACCTGGAGCTGAGCGACCGGCACATCACGGCGCGGCGCAAGCAGCACACCGTCCGCCTGCCCGAGCCGCTGATTGAAGGTCTCGACCGCCTCGGCGAGAGCGTCAGAGCGGCTGGCTTCGAGGGGGGCCGGTCGGCGTTGATCAACGCCATCGTCGCCTTACGCGGAGCGGCAGACGCTGAAGCCGGCGCTGCTCTCCTGCAGGCCGCTCGGCGGGCGCGGGCGGCGGCTGTGATCCAAGCCGCCTGATTGAGCTGCTGATCTTGCCCAGCTGCGAGCGCGGCTGGCGGGCTACGCGCGCGCCCCGACCAGCTGAGCCACAGCCAGCACGCCGGCGACGGACCACCAGGTGCCCGGGGCCATCCGGCGCAAGCGCAGCGACCAGAACGACACTGGGATTACGTAGACCCGATACTCGAGTTTTGCAGGCGGGTTTACGTAATAACGCTTATCGCGCATTGCTCTAGCGGCGGCACCGGGGCCCCTACACGCCTCCTTGACCGGCTGCTGCGATCGCGTCCTGCTAGGTGCCGAAACGCAGCACGACGACCTCGACGCCCGGCAGCTCCTCGGAG
>JACCUE010000024.1 GCA_013812005.1 Thermoleophilaceae bacterium | reverse complement strand
CGAGCATCCGGTCGGTCACGAGGAAGCCGCCGATCACGTTGATCGTGCCGAAGGCGATCGCGATCACCAGGATCAGCTCGTTGAGGAACCCGCTGGCTTCGCCGATCACGAGGATGCCGCCCAGCAGAATGATGCCGTGGATGGCGTTGGTGGCCGACATCAGCGGCGTGTGCAGCGTGTTGGGCACCTTCGATATCACCTCGAAGCCGACGAAGGCGGCGAGCACGAGGATCGTGAACTCGGTGATCAGATCCATCAGGCCTCCTTGTCCTGCAGTCCGGCCGCCTTGCGGGCGCCCAGGTGCACGATCAAGCCGTCGTGAGTGATGCAGGCGCCGGCGATCACGTCGTCGTCGAAGTCCAACTTCAGCGCGCCCTCCTCGTCGACCATCAGCGCCAGCAGCGCCTGCACGTTCTTCGCGTACAGCTGCGAGGCATGGTCGGGCATCGAGGAGGCGAGGTTGGTGGGCCCCACGATCTTCACGTCGTGGCGCACCACGGTCTGGCCGGCCTCGGTCAGCTCGCAGTTGCCCCCGGTCTCGGCGGCAAGGTCCACGATCACAGACCCCGGCTTCATCTGCCGCACCGCGTCCTCGATGATCAGCAGCGGGGCACGGCGGCCGGGTACCGCAGCGGTGGAGATCACGCCGTCCATGCCACCGATCACGTCCGCGAGCGCCTCGCGCTGGCGTTGCTGCTCGTCGTCGGTCAGCTGCCGGGCGTAGCCGCCCGCGTCCTCGGCGTCCTCGAGGCCGATGTCGAGCTTCACGAACTTGGCCCCGAGCGACGCGATCTGCTCCTCGACGGCGGAGCGCACGTCGAACGCCGAGACCACCGCGCCGAGGCGGCGAGAGGTGGCGATCGCCTGCAGGCCCGCCACGCCGGCGCCCAGCACGAGCACCTTGGCGGGCCGGATCGTGCCGGCGGCCGTGGTGAGCATCGGAAAGAAGCGCCCGAGCTCCTGGGCGGCGATCAGCCCGGCGCGGTACCCGGCCACGGTGGCCTGCGAGGACAGGGCGTCCATCGACTGCGCGCGGGAGATTCGCGGGATCGCCTCCATGGCGAAGGCGGTGACGCCGGCTTCGGCGAGCGACTTGGCCGTATCGGGGGCCGTGAGGGGGGCAAGGAAGCCGATCAGCACGGTGCCCTGCTGCATGCGGCCGATCTCCTCCGGTGAGGGAGGCGCCACCTTGGCCACCACGTCCCCCGACAGGCCCTGGCCCTCGGAGACGGAGGCCCCCGCCTCCTCGTAGAGGGCGTCGGGAAGGTGGGACGAAACGCCGGCACCGGGTTCGAGCACCACGTCGACCCCGTCCGCGACCAGCTTTTTCGCAACCTCCGGCACCAGGGCGACCCTGCGCTCGCCCTCGGAGGCCTCCTTTGGGACGGAAAGCTTCATCGGCAGCGGGGAGCGTATTGAAGCGGGCCAGGCGACGCGGCTCGGGCCGTCCCAGGCCGGGGAAGCGGAGCGGCCACCGGCCGCCGGGAAGGCTCGGTCAGAGCCTTACCCCCGGCGACCGGCGTCAAGCGGGCGTCTCGCTACTCGATGAAGCCCGACTCCTTGAGGTAGGCCTCGGCGACGGCCGAGGGCTCCTCCTTGTCGATGGAGGCGCGGGAGTTCAGCTCCTGCATGACCTCTTCGGTGAGCGGCTCCTGCACGGCGAGGAGGACCTCTTCGCCCTTCGGGCCGATCTTCTCGAGGGCGTCGTTGCGGATGCCGAACGAGATGTTGTAGGGCGGGAAGAGGCTCTTGTCGTCCTCGATGATCGCGTACTTGCCCGTGGTCAACTCGCCGTCGGTCGAGAACACGAACCCGAGGTCCGACCGGTCCTTGTTGATCGGCTCGTACTTGCCCTCGTCGGACACGAACTCCGGCGTCCAGCTGTAGACGTTCTTCAGGCCCAGCAGGCAGTCCGTGCGCTGACGGCACTCGGGGAAGCCCGCAATGCTCAGTTCGCCGGCGTTGGGCATGTCGGCCACTTCGGACAACGTCGTGGCCCCCTCGAGCAGGTCCTTCTGCTTCTCGGTGGTTGTGACGATCCGGTACGTGTTCTCGAACTGCGTGCGCGGCAGCGCGGTGATGTCCTGCTTGGCGTACTCCTCCTTGGTCAGCTCGTAGGCCTCGTCCGGGTCCTTGGGTACGTCGTCGATCTTCACGTCGAAGAA
>JACCUE010000044.1 GCA_013812005.1 Thermoleophilaceae bacterium | reverse complement strand
GGGGTCCCGCCCGGCGCCGGGCCGAGACCCAGGGCCCGAGGCAGCAGCCCGCTGAACATCGAGGCGTGTGAGGGGAGCGTCCAGCAGGCCGTCGAGAAGACGTTCTCGACCGCGGCGCCCTGCTCGGCGAGCCGCGTCACCGCAGGCGTCGAGCCGGCCGGTGCGCCATAGGGCTCGAACGCGTCGGCCCGCGCCGTGTCGCACACCAGCACAAGCACGTTCTTCGGCATCCGACTAGCTTAGGCGCCCGAGATGGACGCCACGCCCCCAGTTCCGCAGCCACCGCCGGGCGCGCGCAACCTCGTGGTGGTCGTTCTCGACAGCCTGCGCTACGACTCCTGGCTGGAGGCGGCGCCGACCAACGTGGCGGCCCTCGGTCAGGTGGAGCGCCGCTTCTCCTACGCGAGCTGGACGGCGCCCTCCCACCTCAATCTCCTGATGGGGCTGCTCCCGCACACCAATCCCCGCGAGGTGTACGCCTCGGAGTACTACAAGCAGGACTTCTTGCGCTACAACGAGCGTCTGGGGGTCGCTGGGATCGAGTTCCGCAGCTTCCTGCCCGCGCTCTTTTTGCCGACCTACCTCAAGCACTCGCTCGGCTATGCGAATCACGCGCGCGTCTCGATGCCCGTCCTAAACGAGCACACGGTCATCAACCGCGATTTCGACTCCTACCGGCTGATGCCCAAGCACAACGACATGGCGGCGATGCTCGACACGCTGCACTTCGATCCCGACCGCCCGTCGTTCTGCCTCCTCAACGTGGGGGAGACCCACTACCCCTACGCGCTGCCTACGGAGGACCCGAGCAGGTGGCCACGGATCTAGGGCGTCCACGGCGTCTTCAAGCACCTCGACGAGCCGGATGCTCCAGACGCGCCCGAGTTCTTCGACCGCACGGCGCTGCGCGAGCTGCACGGGCGCCAGATCAAGGCGGTCGAGTACATCGACACGGTGCTGGGGCGGCTGTTCGACCTGCTGCCCTCGAACACGTGGGTGGTCGTCACCTCCGACCACGGTGAGCTGTTCGGCGAGGACCGGTTCTTCGGTCACGGCCCGATCGCCCACGAGAAGGTCTTCGAGGTGCCCTTCGTCGAAGGGCTCGTACCGTGAGCGCGAGCCTGCGTGAGGCGGTCGGCTCCAACCCGGTCTGGTACCACACGATCGACCTCGCCGCGGATGTCACGACGCCCGGGCACTTCGACCTGCGGCCGATAGTCGACAAGCTGCCCTGGCCCGCGGTCCGCGGCAAGCGGTGTCTCGACGTGGGGACCTATGACGGGTTTCTCGCCTTCGAGCTGGAGCGGCGCGGGGCTTCCGAGGTCGTTGCGCTGGACATCCCCGACCACGAGGACTGGGACTGGCCGGCGGAGATCCGCGCCCTCGGGCCCGAGTACCTGGCGTCGGTCGCGGGGCCCGAGAAGGGAGCCGGCTTTCGCATCGCGCGTGAGGCGCTGCGCTCGAGCGTGGAGAAGGTCGACATGACCGTCTACGACCTGAGCCGTGAGCGCCTCGGGACCTTCGACGTGGTCGTGTGCGGCTCTCTGCTGCTGCACCTGCGCGACCCCCTGCGCGCGCTCGAGGCGATCCGGAGCGTGTGCTCGGGCGAGTTCATGTCCGCGGAGGAGATCGACCTGCGCCTCTCGGTCAGGCACCCCCGCCGCGCGGTCGCCCGCCTCGACGGCACCGGCGAGAGGATGCAGTGGTGGGTCCCCAACGTCGCGGCGCACAAACGGATGGTGTTCGCGGCGGGGTTTGAGATCCTGCGCTCGATCCGTCCATACTCCGAGGCATTCGGGGTCGCCCACCCCGCCCACCGCAGACAGATGCGGACCATGCACCTGCGCTTAGCCCGAACTCTCCTGACCGCCGATATGGGCGTTCCCCATGCCGCGCTGCTCGCGCGGCCCCGAGTCTAGGTGCGACACGCACGATGACCGCCGAGCTCCGGGGGGTCCAGGCCGACGTCGAGCAGGTGCCCGCCTGGTATCACTCGATCGAGCTCGCGCCCGGGATCGTCTCGCCCGGCTACTTCGACCTGCGCCCGATCGTCGACGAGCTGCCCTGGCCCGATGTCCGCGGAAAGCGCTGCCTCGACGTAGGCACGTATGACGGCTTCTATGCCTTCGAGCTCGAGCGCCGGGGAGCGGCCGAGGTCATCGCCGTGGACGTCGCCGACCCTCACGACTGGGACTGGCCGCCGGACGCGCGCGAGGAGGGCCCTGAGCGGGCGGAGCGCTTCACTCGTGGCGAGCGCACACGCGGCTTCGAGGTCGCCCGGCGCGCCCTCGGCTCCGCGGTCGAGCGCAGGAGCATGACGATCTATGGGCTGAGCCCCGAGACGGTAGGAAGCTTCGACGTCGTGGTCTGCGGCTCCCTCCTGTTGCACCTGCGCGATCCGTTGCGCGGACTGGAGGCGATCCGCACCGTTTGCAGGGAGTCGTTCCTCTCGGTCGAGGAGATCCGGCTCTCGCTGAGCCCGCCCTTTGGGCGGGGGCCCGTCGCCGAGCTCGACGGCAGCGGCGAGCAGCTCCAGTGGTGGGTGCCGAGCGTGTCGGGGCACCGCCGGATGCTGCTCTCGGCGGGCTTCTCGGTAGGGCCGACGGCAGGGCCCTTCGCCGTCCGGTACGGCCCCAGCCACCCGACGGCATCGGTCACCCCGAGCGGTTGGCGGTGGCTGCGCACACGGCTGCTGCAGCGCGCCCTGGCGGGGGCGCCAGGGGTCCCCCATGCGGCCATACTGGCGACGCCGCGCGCATGAGTGCCCAGGCGGGCAGCTCCGTTCTCGTGACCGGCGCCCAGGGCTTCGTCGGCTCGTGGCTCGCCGAGCGCCTGCTCGATGGCGGAGCAGGCGTGGTTGCCCTGCGCCGCGACGTGGAGCCGGAGTCGCGCTTTCGCTCCGAGGGGATCGAGGACCGGTGCATCGTGGCCCAGGCCGACCTCACCGACTATGAGGCCGTCGTGCGCGTGCTCAACGAGCACGCGGTCACCACGGTGTTCCATCTGGCGGCGCAGACGATCGTGAGCACGGCCAACCGGTCGCCGCTCTCGACCTTCGACACCAACATCCGCGGTACCTATGTGCTGCTGGAGGCATGTCGAGCGGTCGGGGTCGTGGGGAACGCGGTGGAGGCGGTTGTGGTCGCCTCCTCCGACAAGGCCTACGGCAGCCACGACGAGCTGCCCTATCGCGAGGATTTCGCGCTTCAGCCCCGGTTTCCCTACGACGTGTCGAAGGCGTGCACCGACATGCTCGCCCGCTCCTACGCGTACACCTACGACCTGCCGGTGGCCGTGACCCGGATGGCCAACATCTACGGCGGCGGGGACGTCAACTGGTCGCGGATCGTGCCCGACACGGCCCGTGCGCTTGCCAGGGGCGACCGGCCGGTGATCCGCTCGGACGGCACCCCCGAGCGCGACTACCTCTACGTCGATGA
>JACCUE010000009.1 GCA_013812005.1 Thermoleophilaceae bacterium | reverse complement strand
CCCGGGTGCTGCACGACGCCGTCGGGATCGAGTCGGGGATCATGACCACGATCCACGCCTACACGGCGGATCAGCAGCTCCAAGACTCACCGCACAAGGACATGCGCCGCGCCCGCGCCGCGGCGATAAACCTGGTGCCCACCTCGACCGGCGCGGCCAAGGCCATCGGCCTCGTGATGCCCGAGCTGGAGGGCAAGCTCAACGGCATTGCCGTGCGCGCCCCCCTTCCCACGGGCTCGATGGTCGACCTCACCTTCCGTGCATCCCGGGACGTGACCGCGGACGAGGTCAACGCGGCGGTGGCCGACCGGGCGGACCGGGGGCCGCTGAAGGGCATCCTCGAGTACACCGAGGACCCGATCGTCTCCAGCGACATCGTGCGTTCGGCGTACTCGTCGATCTTCGACTCCGAGCTGACGATGGTGCTCGACGGCCGCCTGGTCAAGGTTGTCACCTGGTATGACAACGAGTGGGGCTACTCCAACCGCTGCGTGGACCTGGCCGAGCGCGTGCTGACCGGCCTCGCTCAGCCCGTAGCTTGAGCGTGGCCGGCGCGGATGGGCCCGAGGGGACCGACCTCGGCAAGCGGACGGTCCGCGACCTCGATCTGACCTCACAGAGCCGCGTGCTCGCGCGGGTGGACTTCAACGTGCCCCTCGAGGACGGCGAGGTGACCGACGATGCCCGCATCAGGGCCGCGTTGCCGACGATCGAGTTGCTCCTGGAGGGCGGGGCGCGCCTCGTCCTCTGCTCGCACCTGGGCCGGCCGAAGGACCGTGAGCCGGAGACCTCCCTCGCCCCGGTCTCGCGGCGCCTGGCCGAGCTGATCGACGCCCCGGTGACGCAGGCGGAGGCGGTGGTGGGAGACGAGGTGCGCGGGCAGGCCGAGGCCCTGTCGGCGGGCGAGGTGCTGGTGCTCGAGAACACCCGCTGGGAGCCGGGCGAGACGGAGAACGATCCCGCCCTGGCGAAGGAGCTGGCGTCGCTCGGCGAGGTCTTCGTGAACGACGCCTTCGGCGCCGCGCACCGCGCCCACGCCTCCAGCGCGGGGGTGGCTGAGCACCTGCCCTCGGTGGCCGGGCTTCTGCTCGAGAGGGAGGTGGTCACCCTGCGCGGCATCATCGAGGCCCCCGAGCGCCCGCTGGTGGTCGTGCTCGGCGGAGCCAAGGTCTCCGACAAGGTGGCGCTGATCGACCGTTTCCTCGACGCTGCCGACTCGATCCTGATCGGCGGCGCGATGTGCTTCGCGTTCTTCCGCGCCCAGGGAATCGAGACCGGTGACTCGTTGGTGGAGGAGGACGGAATCGAGTTGGCCCGCAAGGCGCTCGAGAAGGCCGAGGGCGACGGCACTGCTCGCCTGCTCCTGCCGCTGGACCTGGTGGCGGGCGACAAGTTCGCTGCCGACGCGCAGTGCCGACAGATCGACGGCACGTCGGTGCCCGACGGCTGGATGGGGCTGGACGTGGGGCCTCGCACCGCCGCGGCCTATGCCGATGAGGTGTGCGGCGCCGGCACCGTGTTCTGGAACGGGCCCATGGGCGCCTTCGAGCTCGAGCCCTTCGCGGCGGGCACGCGTGCGGTGGCCGAGGCCGTGGCCGCCGCCCCCGGCACGACGGTGGTGGGCGGCGGCGACTCCGCGGCGGCGCTGGCGTCCTTCGGGCTTGGCGAGGAGGTCACTCACCTCTCCACCGGCGGCGGCGCGGCCCTCGAGCTGCTGGAGGGCAAGTCCCTTCCCGGCGTGGAGGTCCTCGACGATGCCTGAGCGCCGTCCCTACATCGCCGGCAACTGGAAGCTGTGGGGCACCCGCGCCCAGGCCACCGAGTACTGCCGGCGCCTGCTCACGCTCTTGCCCGAAGCCTCTCGGCGCCCGGCGGACGTTGGTCTCTGCGTGCCGTTCACCGCGCTCGACACCTGCATCGAGTTGTTGCAGGGCTCGGGCGTGCTCGTCGCCGCCCAGAACATGCACGCCGAGGAGACGGGCGCCTTCACCGGAGAGGTGTCCGCCGCGATGCTCGTCGAGGCCGGCGTGCAGAGCGTCGTGCTCGGTCACTCCGAGCGCCGCCAGCACGACGGCGAGACCGATCGGGCGTTGCAGGAGAAGGTGCCGGCCGCGCTGGCCGCGGGACTGCAGCCGATCCTGTGCGTGGGGGAGACCGAGGCCGAGCGCGAGGCCGGCGACATGCAGCGCAAGCTGCGCCACCAGATCGGTGAGGGGCTGGAGGAGGTGGCCGACGACCGGTTGGCCGATGTGGTGGTGGCCTACGAGCCGATCTGGGCGATCGGCACCGGCCAGGTGGCCACGCCGGACCTGGCCCAGGAGGCGATTGCCTTCGTGAGGGCGCTCGTGGCCAGCCGCTCCGAGGAGGCGGCCGAGAGTTTGCGGGTGCTGTACGGCGGCAGCGTGAAGCCGGAGAACGCAGTCGAGATCTTGGCTCAGCCCGACGTGGACGGAGCTCTGGTGGGCGGCGCCAGCCTCGACCCCGAGAGCCTCGCCCGGATCGCGGCGGCCGCCGCGGGATGACGCTGCTCCCAGGACACCGGGCCCCACCCGTGGGCTCGGTCTGCCTGGTGATTCTCGACGGATGGGGCTTGGCCGCGCCCGGCCCCGGCAACGCCGTCTCGCAGGCGCACACGCCGGTGTTCGACGAGCTGTGGCAGGCGTACGAGCACACCACCCTCACGGCGTGCGGCCCGGCAGTTGGGCTGCCCGAGGGACAGATGGGCAACTCGGAGGTCGGCCACCTCAATCTGGGCGCCGGCACGGTGGTCCCGCAGGACCTCATGCGGATCGACGACGCCATCGCCGACCGCTCGTTCTTCGCGAACGAGGTGCTGCTCGAGGCCTGCGCGGCGGGGCGAAGGGCGGGCCGGTTGCACCTGCTCGGCCTCGTGTCCGAGGGCGGAGTGCACGCCAGCTTGGACCACCTGCGCGCCTGCATCTCCCTGGCGGCGCGCGAAGGGGTACCCGACCTGGTGCTGCACGCCTTCACCGACGGCCGTGACACGCTGCCCGCCTCGGGCGCCGGCTACCTGGCCGCGGTCGAGGAGTGGCTCACCGAATACGGCGGGCGGGTGGCCACGGTGACCGGACGCTACTTCGCGATGGACCGCGACGCCCGATGGGACCGCACGGAGCTGGCGGTGCGAGCTATCGCCCACGGCGAGGCCGACGGGCGGCGCTCCGTTACGGCGACGGAGGCGGTGCGGGCCGCCTACGAGCGCGGAGAGACCGACGAGTTCGTGTCACCGACGCTGGTCGGCGGAGAGGGGAGGGTGCGCGAAGGCGATGCCGTGCTGTTCTTCAACTTTCGTCCCGACCGCACCCGGCAGCTCACGACCAAGCTCAACGAGGAGTTGGGGTTGCACTTCTCGACCGTCACCCGGTATCAAGCGGCCTGGGACTACCCCGTGGCGTTTCCGCCGCGGCCGCCCGAGATTACCCTGGCGGAGGTGCTCGAGGGGGGTGGCCTGCGCCAGCTCCACGTGGCGGAGACCGAGAAGTACCCGCACGTGACCTACTTCTTCAACGGCGGCGAGGAGGAGGCGCGCAACGGCGAGGAGCACTTCCTCGTGGCCTCGCCGCGCGACGTGCCGACCTACGACCACAAGCCCGAGATGAGCGCCCGCGCGGCGGCCGAGGTCTTCGTGGAGCGCTGGCGCGAGGGCGGCCTGACCTTCGGGATCATCAACTTCGCAAATCCGGACATGGTGGGTCACACGGGCGTGATCCCCGCGGCGGTCGAGGCGGTGGAGTGCGTCGACGAATGCCTCGGGGAGGTCGTGCGGGCGGTGTCCGAGGGAGGGGGAGTGTGCGTGGTCACCGCCGACCACGGCAACGCCGAGCACATGCTCGAGCCCGACGGCGGCCCGTATACGGCGCATTCGCTGAATCCCGTGCCGCTCGTGGTCACCGCCGATACGGGCCCGTTGCGCTCCGGGGGCGTACTGGCCGATGTTGCACCCACGGTGCTGGCCCTACTGGGGATCCCGCAGCCGGCGGGGATGACCGGCGAGGCGCTGACGCGGGCGGGCTGAGCCCGCCGCCGAGCAGAAGTAGCCTCCCCGCCGGCATGCCGTTCTTCACGATCGACGCCCGCGACGGGCCCTCCCGTGCGGGGGTTCTTCGTTGTGCGCACGGCGATGTTCAGACCCCCGCGTTCATGCCCCTGGCCTCCAACGCCAGCGTGCGCGGACTCGCCGCCGCCGAGGTGGCGTCGCTGGGCTATGAGATGGTGCTCGGCAACACCTTCCACCTGTTCATCTCGCCCGGCCACGACCAGATCCGCGAGCTGGGCGGACTGCACGAGTTCATGGGCTGGTCGCGGCCGATCATCACCGACTCGGGCGGCTTTCAGGTGTTCTCGATGGGTCACGGATCGGTGGCCGAGGAGATCAAGCACCGGCGCGGAGCCGGCGAGAGCCGGGTGATCTCGATCACCGAGGACGGCGTCGCCTTCCGGTCATATCTCGACGGCTCCGAGCGCTTCATGGGACCCGAGACCTCGATGGAGGTTCAGGCCGCGCTGGGCTCGGACATCGCGCTCGCCTTCGACGAGTGCACGCCCTACCACTCCGACAAGAGATACACGGCGCTCTCCATGGAGCGCACCCATCGCTGGCTCGACCGGTGCATCGGGTGGCACGCCGAGCACGGGCCGGAGGGGCAGCGAGTCTTCGGGATCGTGCAGGGCGGGGTGCACTCCGACCTGCGTGCGCGGTCCTCCTCCTATATAGCCGGCGCCGACCTGGACGGCGTGGCCATCGGGGGCTCGCTGGGCCAGGAGAAGGCCCAGATGCGAGAGGTGGTCGGCTGGGCGCTCGAGCCGCTGCCCGAGGAGCGGCCACGGCATCTGCTTGGCATCGGCGACGTCGACGACATCCTCTACGCCGTGGGGCAGGGGATCGACAGCTTCGACTGCGCCACGCCCACCCGCCTGGCGCGCCACGGAACGGCGGTGATCGCCGATCCCGGGCGCCGCTTCCGCCTCGACCTGACCAAGGCGGAATGCCGCGGCAGCCGTGAGCCGATCGCGGCTGGCTGCCCCTGCCCGGCCTGCCGCGACCACACCCGCGGCTACCTCCACTACCTCGCCCGTCGTAAGGAGCTGACCGGCGCGAGGCTGATCACGCTCCACAATCTGACCTTCATGGCGGAGTTGATGCGCGGCATCCGCGCCGCGATCGCCGCCGGCGCCTACCCGGCGTATGCCGAGGGCATCCTGGCCGGAGCGGCGCCGTGGGATCCACCGCGGTTTCCCGTTACCGGGCGAGGGTAGCCAAGCCCCACCCCAGAGGAGGAGAGGACCAGATGAGCACCGAGCTCTTGATAGCACTGATCGTCATCGTCGTGATCGTCGTTGCCGTGCTTGCGCTGACCGTCGGCAAGAAGGCGCGTGCTCAGAAGCACGAGCAGCACCGTGCGGAGGCGGGCGAGCATCGTGAGGAGGCAAGGATCCGCTCTGCGCGTGCAGACAGTCGCGAAGCGGAAGCCGAGGAGCGCGCGGCGCGCGCCAAGCGTGAGCAGGCTCAGGCCGAAGAGCACGTCCACGCCGCAAAAGAGGATCGTCGCATCGCCGAGGAGCGGACCGCACGCGCCGACGAGGTTGACCCCGACCGGTAGGGTCGTCGCCGCTGTCGCAGAGTCGTGCCGTCGGGTGGGGGGCCCCAGCCCGTGGCCAGCGTGAGCCCGGCGGCCGTGCTAGCGGGAGTTGTCGCGCAGGAACTGACGCAGGTCGTCGATCTGGCGTTGCACGTCTCCGCGGTCCACGGGGCTGATGGGCTCCGGCCCGCGGTCGTTCGAGGCGAGCAGAGCGATGGCTACCGCCGCCACCGCAGCGAGCGCCGCCAGCGTGGCGAGAAAGGCACCCAGGCGCCGCTTGCGCGGAGAGCGGCTCTCGGCTGCACGTGCGGGCTGGTTGCGTCCCGTGCGCGCAGGGAGGGGGGCCCGGACAGGTCCGGCCGTGGTGGTGCGGCGCGTGCGCAGGGCCTGCGTCGCCGCCGTCGCCTCGCCGAGCGCGCGGGTCCCGCCCTCGTCCGCCAGGGCGCCCGCTCCCGCCACCAGCCGCAGTGTGGCCTCGGTGTCCTCTCCCTGGGCCCCGGCATCCAGGGCTTGGGCCATCTCGATCGTGGAGGTGTAGCGATCTGCGGGGTCGCGCTCGAGGCACACCCGGATCACGCGGTCCAGGGCGGGTGGTACCTCGGGCCGGTGTACGGTGATCGGCTCGACCGGATTCTGCTGCTGCTTGAGAGCCAGCTCGGTGAGCGAGGAGTACTCGTGCGGCAGTCGGCCCGTGAGGAACTGGTAGGCGCACACCCCCAGCGAGTAGATGTCCGAGGGGGGGCCGGCCTCGTCACCGCGGGCCTGTTCGGGTGAGAGGTACGCGGCGGTGCCGAGCACCGATCCCACCTGGGTGATCCGGGTCTGCTCGGCCGCCTTCGCGATGCCGAAGTCGGCGAGCTTGGTGGTGCCCGTCTCGTCGGCCAGCAGCAGGTTGCCGGGCTTCACGTCACGGTGCACCACACCCGCGCGGTGCGCGTAGGCCAGGCCGTGGCACGCATCCCGCACGATCGCCACGGCGTCAGGTATCTCGAGCTGCTCGTGGTCGCGCAGGAGGTCGGCGCCGGAGGGCCCTTGCACGTACTCCATCACGATGTAGTGCCGATGCGATCCGGGATCCTCGCCCGAGTCGAACACCTGCACGATGTTGGGATGCTGAAGGCGGGCCGCGGCCAGCGCCTCGCGCCGGAAGCGCGCCACGAAGTCCTCGTCCTCGGCCAGGTGCTCGGCCAGCAGCTTCACGGCCACCGGGCGTTCCAGCACCGAGTCCATGGCCAGGAAGACCGTGGACATGCCACCCGCGCCCAGGCGCCCGTCCACGCGGTAGCGGCCGGCGACCTCGGTCGGCGTGGCCATCAGTCCTGCTTCTCCAGGCCGGGGGGAGCTTCCGCGCCGCCACCGTTGCCGTCGTCGGGCGGCACGATCTCCTCGGGAACCGTCTCCTCCGGAACCGTCTCTTCAGGGACGGTCTCCTCGGGAACCGTCTCCTCGGGGATGGGCTCCTCGGGAATGGGCTCTTCGGGCACCGGCTCCTCGGGCACCGGCTCGGGTTTGATGTCCGCGCACTCGCTCTCGGCCAGCTCCCCGAGGCGGGCGAAGCTCTGATCTACCGCGGTGCGCAGCTCGGGATCGACGCTCTCGGGCAGGGCGGCGAGTACGACCTCGACTGCGGGCAGGGAGTCCGTGCCTATGTCCCTGCACGCGCCGGGGTTGCCGTTGTCGACAGCGTCCTGGTAGCGGCGCTCGATCTCGTCCAGCCGGATCTCCAGCTGGGCGACGGCGTCGGCAGGCAGCGGATCGCCCTCGGGCTCCTCAGAGGGG
>JACCUE010000337.1 GCA_013812005.1 Thermoleophilaceae bacterium | reverse complement strand
CCGTCTCCCTGCCCTGGAGAGCTAGACCGCCGGTGCGCCGCCTGACGCTCGCGATGGCGTGCGTGGCGGCTGTGGCCGCTCCCGGCTGCGGGGGCGACGACGAGGATGCCGGCGACCGCGACGCCTCCACACCGATACCGACGGTGCCCGAGTCCACGACCGGCACCCAAACCGAGACAGAGCCGGCCCCCGAGACTCCGCCCCCGGGCGAGCCGGCGCCGGAGCCGCCTGCCGCGGGGGAGCCACCCGCGCCCCAGGAGCCGTCGGGCGGCGCCCCTGCGCCCGCCCCTGTGCCGGACAGCCCCGAGAACGACGTGCCTCCCCCCGAGGGCTCGCCCGCCGAGCGCTTCGAGCAGTTCTGCGCCGAGCAGCCCGACGCCTGCAGCTAGCCCCGCTCAGGAGCGGCGGGTAACGCGCGCAGGGGCGCCCGGCGATCGCACCCGGGCGGGCAACGGGCCGGGCACCGGCCGTGAAGTGCCGCGCCTGCGGGTGCGCGGCGGGCGATGGCCGTCTCGCACCCGGCCCCGCCCGTGGGGCACGGGCCCATCGGGCAGCTGGAGACCACCGCCACCCGGACCCTTATCGGGGGTGCGTTCCGGCCCGCCGCCACCTCCGCCGTCGTCGTCCTCGGGCGGGGTGTCGGAGCCGTCACTTCGCAGGCGAAAGAACCAGACCAGCCACAGGATCAGGAGGCCGACGTCGAAAACGCGGAAGCCGACCATGAAGATCCACCCCTCCATACTCACACGACCATGCTACCCCGGTCGAAGCGCTGGTAAAAGAGGGTACGGACCCAGCCGGACAGACCGCGAGCGGCAGGTGTGCGCGGACCGCCTAGCGCGGCCGGGGAACTGCGCCGCTCGTGCCGGCCTCAGCGGGCTCGGTCCTGCGGTTCGCGGGCACATAGGTGGCCGTGTAGAGCAGGCGCTCGCCGCGGTAGCTGCAGCGCCAGTCGCGCAGCGAACCCACCTTGGTGTGGGCCGACGGCGGGGCGTTCTCCTCCGCGGTGCCGCAGTTGTCCCTGGACCGAGAGCTGCGCCAGAACTCAGAGCGCTTCTGCTCGGAGGCGAGGACCGGCGCCCAGGTCGGGACGGTGAGCGCCACGATGTTCCCGCGCTTGACCGCGAGAGGCTCGTCGAGCACGAACGTGGGCGCGGTGCCGAAATGGTCCTCCACCGAGAAGATCTCGCTCTGGGCGACCATGCGGTGGTCGTGCAGGCGGGGCTTGCGCCTGCCCTTGCGCAGTATCGAGATGCGCACCGAGGCGGGGGTGTCGAAGCGGCCATCGAAGAAATCGATCTGTTCCTGGGTGAGCTTGCCCAGCTTGACCGTGAAGGCGATGATCTGGCCGTTGCGGCGGATCAGATAGGGGCGCCGCTTGCTGTTGTCTGCCACTTCTTGGTAGCCGGTCATCTGGTAGGCCGCGAGGCACGGGTCGTTGGGGCACTTCGAGGTCGGGAGCGCCGGGTCGGCCTCTCCGAGCGTGACGATCTTTCCCGATGCCACCACGGGAAGGGCAAGGGCGAGAAGGGCAAGGACAATTAGGAGTCGCTTCATGATTGGTCTCAGAACACGCGGGGCGCGCGAAGTTGCGGCTACTTGTACCTGTAGGTGATCCGGCCCCGGTCGAGATCGTAGGGCGACAGCTCGATCTTCACGCGGTCCCCAGGCAGGATGCGGATGTAGTGCCGGCGCATCTTGCCCGAGATGTGGCCGAGCACTTCGTGGTCGTTGTCGAGCTTGACCTTGAACATCGTGTTGGGGAGGGCTTCGAGGATCTCGCCCTCCATCTCGATCTTCTCTTCCTTGGCCAAAATCGAGCGTCCGCTAGATGGTGCGGACGTTCACCGCCTTGGGTCCCTTGTCGCCGGCCTCTTCGTCGTACTCCACCTTGGAGTTCTCCGGGAGGGACTTGAATCCGTCCCCGGCGATCCCCGAGAAGTGGACGAAGAGATCCTTGTCGCCCTCATCCGGGGAGATGAAGCCGAACCCCTTGTCGTCGT
>JACCUE010000267.1 GCA_013812005.1 Thermoleophilaceae bacterium | reverse complement strand
CGGTGCAGCGGCTGCTTTTGGGCCTCGGTCTCGGGGGCCTCGATGTAGGGCTGCTGTGAGTCCTGCTCCTCGGTCTCGTGGTAGACCGACTCGGCGTTGACCGCCCATATGTCGTGGTCGGTGCCCTTGACGAGGTTGTCCACCGCGCGCATGGCGGTGAGCATCGAGTGATCCGAGTTGTTGTAGCGGTGCAATCCGTTGCGTCCCACCTGCTGCAGGTTCTCGATCCCGTCCAGCCAGCCCCGGATCGCGGTGATGCGGTCCGCGTAGTCCATGTCGTACATCGGGTACGCCTTGGGCACCCGGGTCGCGAAGCCGAACTCGAGCATGTCGGGACGGGCCAGCCCGAGCTGCTCGAGCTCACGCATGCCCAGCTCGACCAGCTTGTCGTCGTCCATCTCCCACAGGTCGTCGCCGGCGAAGCAGAAGTACTCCAGTCCGACACAGGCCTTGTCGGGGTCGGGAACCATCCAGGGGCTCCAGCTGCGGAAGTTCTGGATCCGGCCGACCCTGACCTCAGGCTCGTGGATGTAGATCCAGTTGTCGGGGAAGAGGTCCTCCCCGTCGAGCACCAGGGAGACCGTCAGGAAGTCGCGGTAGCGGATGCCCTTCGCGGCCGCCACGACCTCCGGCTTGGGATGGGGGTCGGCCATGCCCACCACGTTGCGCAGGGGCAGCGACGAGATCACGTAGTTGGACTCGTACTCCTTGCCGCCGGCGATCAGCTTGGTCACGCGGCCGTCGGAGACCACGAGCTTCTCGACGGTCGTCTCGAGCAGCACCTGGCCGCCGAGGTTGCGGATGTCGTCGGTCATCTGCTCCCACATCTGGCCCGGGCCGTAGCGCGGATAGTGGAACTCGCCGATCAGGGTCTTGATCTCGTTGCCCCTGTTGCCGAAGAACGCGGCCTTCGCGGCACTGAAGAAGGACAGCCCCTTGATCCGCTGGGCGGCCCACTCTGCGCGGATCTCGGAGGTGGGCACGCCCCACACCTTCTCCGTGTAGGAGCGGAAGAACAGGTCGAACAGGCGCTTCCCGAACCGGTTGGACACCCACTGCTCGAAGGTGTCCTCGCGGCCCTTGGGCTTGATCTGGGCCCAGAAGTAGGACAGCGTGGCCCGCGTGAGCTCGATCGGACCGAGCTTCTTGATCACGTCAGGGCCGCGCAGGGGGTAATCGAGGAACTTCTTGTTCCAGTAGATGCGCGACATGCGGGGGCGCTTGAGGAACTCCTCGCGCATGATCTCGTGCCAGAGGTCGTCGACCTCGCGGACCTTGGTGAAGAAGCGATGCCCGCCGAGATCGAACCGGTACTTGCCGCCCGGACCGTCACGAACCTCGGTCTTCGCGATTCCACCGACCTGGTCCTCGGCCTCGAACACGATCACGGGCAGCCCCTGCTTGGCCAGCAGGTAGCCGGCGGTGAGGCCGGCGGGCCCGGCGCCGATGATGAGCGTCGGGTTGTCCTTGACGCCGGGCGTGGCCGGCTCGACCGTCGTCTCGGGCTTGGCGGGGGGAGTGGATTCCTGCTCGCTCATCTGTGTCCGTTCGGTCGGCTAGTCACGAGTTTTCTGGTACAGGACCCCGCGCACTCCGATCCGTCCGGCCCGGCGGTAGAACGACGGGACGGCGGCTTCGCGCGTAAAACGCGGGTCCGCCTCGAGGGCCTGCCCCCACTGTGCCGATCTGCGCCGGACCAGCTGAGTCCACGGCGCATCCCAGTCACCGTTGTTGCTCGTGACCGGGTGCACGAGGAGCACGCGTCGAGAGCGCGGCAGCCTATCAAGGAGGGGGGCGAGGTTCTTCTCGGGAGTCGCCGCCTCCAGGCGCTCCTGCACATCGCGCCAGTCCATCACCCCCTGAATCTCCACTTCTCCGAGCTGGGTGGCCTCCTCCAGACCGGGCGGCAGCGTGTAGTCCATCAGCGGCGCCTGCTCGGGTTGCAGGGTTATGACCAGGTCACCGGGCTTCAACGTGTTCTCGACCGCAGCCGCCAGGTCAGCGGCATTGGACTTGTTCTCGAGGCTGCTGGAGCGGGGGATCGACCAGATGCCAAGCACGATCACGAGGGCCACGAGACCGAGCACACCGGCTCGTGCGAGGCCGAGCGAGGCCAGCAGGAAGATCGGTCCCAGGGCCACGCCGAGGTAGCGCGTGGTCCAGGCCGGTGAGAACTGCGAGAACAGCCAGGCGATCGCGAGCGTGGCCGCCCCCACGGTGAAGGCCGTGTACACAGCGGTCCGCTCTTTCGATTCAGATCTGTTTGCCAGCACGGCCGCGCAACCCGATCCCGCCGCGAGCAGCAGCGCCACGGTCACGGTGCCCCCGCTGAGAAGGCCCTTCGAGATCTGCACCACCACGCCGAAGCGCGGCGGGTCGAGCCAGGGCGCCCCGGTATGGGCCGCCTGGTAGAGCAGCGTGGGCAGCCACGGCACGTAGAGCAGGAGCGCGGCGCCGAAGCCGATCAGCACGTCGCGGATGAGCGCGCGGCGATCATCCGTCGCCATGAATGCAGGCACGACGGCCACCAGCGTGCCGGCGGTCACGAAGATCCCCCAGCTGTGGGTGTAGAGCATGGCCGCCAGCAGCGCCGCGAACACCGGCAGGTACTTGCGGTGGCGATAGACGTACACGTGCAGGAAAGCGGCGCTGGTGAGGAGGCTGAGCACCACCATCAGCGAGTACATGCGCGTCTCCTGCGCGTAGAGGGTGAGGAAGGGGTTGGTGGCGCCCAGCGCCGCGCATATCAAGCCGGCGCGGCGGCCGAACAGGGTCCACCCCGCCCACAGACCCCCGGGCACGGCCAGCAGCGATATGGCCACAGACAGCCCCTGCGTGTCGGCCGGGCCGCGGCCGACCACGTTCATCCACACGTTCAGCATCAGGTAGTACAGCGGCGGCGAGCCGTCCTGGCGCAGCACCCCCGGTATGTCGAAGAAGGGCTGTGAGGCGATGCCGATGGAGAGGCCCTCGTCCATCCACAGCGAGGCCCCGAGGCCGCGGGTGCGCAGCCACAGGGAGAGCAGCAGCAGCCCGCCGACCACGAGCACGATGCCGGCAGCGCCTGTTCGCAGAGAGTCGGCGCGCGGAAGCGCGCGAGCGCGTGATGCGACCGTGGCCATCACGCAAAGATAGTCAGCGCGAGGACACGAGCTTGGGGGTCATTGCGCGGGGAGCAACCCGGGGAGCATCCGGACCGGCGGCTGGACACTCCCGGCCGGTGGCATCGGAGCGCGGCGCGGTGAGCACGCGCCAGCGCGAGTTGGTGGCCACGGGACGAAAGCGGTCGTCAGTCACGTCGGTGACCAGCGGGCCGTCGCGCACGGTGTGGGTCTGGAAGGCGAGGCCGGGGGGCACGGTGGGCACCAGAGCAGCCACCTCGACCCCGTGCACGCCGAGCTCGTAGGCCACCATCTGAGTCTGGAAGGGACCGCTGTAGACGCTGCCGCAGCGCAGGAGCCGGTCGCGTCCGCCAGCCTTCTCGATCGCCTCCGGCAGGTTGCCCCAGAGGCTGGCCTCGTACTCCAGCTTCTCCGCGGTCACCTCCGTGTTGTCCACCTTGTCCTTGATCACCGGCGTCAGGGCCAACAGGCCGAGTCCGAATACGGCCGACGCCGCGGCCAGGCCCGCCGTGGGCCGATGGGTGAGCCGGGTGACGCTGATGCGAAGCCCTTTGAAGATGCGCCCGAAGCCCACGCCCCCGAGCACGCAGATGGCGGCGGTGGTCACGATCAGGTAGCGCTGATTGCCCGCGTAGCCCAGCTCGGTCATGATCGCGACCAGGGCGAGCCAGCCCAGCCCCGCGCCGAGCAGGACGAGCGCCGCGCGCTGGGCGCGCTCGCGTACGAAGAGCACGGCCGCGTACACCACCGCGATCAGCGCGCCCAGCTCGATCGGCCAGACCGTGCGCTCGTGGAAGCGGTAGGCCACCTCGAGGCCCGGGCTGTCGGC
>JACCUE010000219.1 GCA_013812005.1 Thermoleophilaceae bacterium | reverse complement strand
GAGTTCGCCAGCTCGGCGGCTCCGAAGAAGGGCAAGGCGAGCGCCGGGTCTGAGCGCAGTGCCGTGCGTGATCTCTGGAGCGGAGTTGGCTCTGAGGCATCGGCGCCCGGGACGGCCTCGAGCGCGTCTGCAGCAGCCGCGCAAGGCGGGATCGGCTCATACTCTGCGGTCGGCATGGGGATCCTCGGGCTTGGGCTCGTCGGAGTTCTCGGTACGGCCCTGGTGGTTGCCACACGCCGCCGCCGAGCGGAGGCGAAGCCCTCGTCCAAGTCCCGAGGCCGTGCGGGCGGGCGATAAGCGCTGAGTTGATCTAAACGAAGTGGGCGCTCACGACGGCTCGTCCCCGGAGTCGGCCGTTGAGTCCCAACCCCAGTCAGTAACGAGCCCCGATCGCCCTAAGCGGCGGCGGGGCTCGTCGCTGTTGGGGGTGCTCGGGGCGTCGCTCGTGCTCGTCGGAGCGGGGGCGGCGGTCGTCTCCGCCTCTGCCGATCCTCCTCCCACCCTGGCGGTGGAGGGGAGCGAGGCGCCGGTGAACCCAGGGGCACGCGACTCCAGCGATATCAGCGCCCACAACTCGTCGACGCTGGTCCGCAACCCGGCCAAGCCGGCCAACCTCGCGGTGTCGAGCCGCATCGACACGCCCTTCTTCTCGTGTTCTCTGCACGTGTCCGACAATGCGGGCGAGACGTGGTCTCAGACGGCGATCCCCGCGCCGAAGGGAGAGGAGGCCAAGTGCTTTGGCCCCGACGTCGCCTTCTCCGCGGAGGGAGTCCTCTACCTGTCCTTTGTCACCTTGAAGGGCCGGGGCAATGTGCCCAACGCCACGTGGATCTCGAAATCCACGGACGGGGGACGTACGCTCTCGAAGCCGGTCAAGGTGGGGGGGCGGCTCCAGTTCCAGGTACGGCTGGCTGCCGACCCCGACGCGCCCAAGCTCCTGTACAGGACCTGGCTCAAAGCCGGGGATGTCGGGACCCTGAAGTTCACCGAGCCCGGCAATCCGATCATGTCCGCTCGCTCCGACGATGGCGGGGCTTCCTGGAGCCGGCCCGTGCGCGTGAACGAGCCGGCGCGCGAGCGCGTGGTCGCTCCCTCGCCTGTGGTCGGCCCCGGGGGAGAGCTCTACGTGCTGTTCCTCGACCTGAGAGAGGACACGCTCGACTACTACGGCGGCCACGAGGGCAGGGGCGGCCCGGCGTACCCGGGACCCCTCGAGCTCGTGCTCGGCCGATCGCGCGACCAGGGGAGGACGTGGGAGGAGTCGGTGGTGGAGGACAGGCTGCGCGCCATCCAGCGCTTCATCGTCTTCATTCCGGCGACCCCCTCCTTGGCGGTCGCTCCCAGCGGGCGCCTCTACGCCGCCTTCCACGACGCCGGCCTGGGTGACGCCGACGTCCGGGTCTGGTCACTCGCGCCCGGTGGCTCGGACTGGCAGGGCCCCGTGCGCGTCAACGACACGAGGGAGCGTGACGGCACCTCGCAGTACCTGCCCAAGATCGCGGTTGCGCCGGACGGCCGGCTCGACGTCCTCTATTACGACCGCCGAGCCGACGAGAAGAACATCATGAACGAGGTGTCGTTTCAGTCCTCCTTCGATGCCGGCAAGACCTTCACCGACTCTGTGCAGCTCTCCACCGAGGCGTTCGACTCGAGGATCGGCTACGGCGCCAAGGAAGGCTTGCCGGACCTCGGCAGCCGCCTCGGGCTGCTCTCCGACGATCGGCGGGCGATCGGCCTCTGGACGGACACCCGCGCGGGCACGCCGGGGACCCAGAAGCAAGACCTCGCCGCGGCGCAGGTGGCCTTCTCGAAGCCCTCCCGGTTCACGGATCCGGAGGAAGGCGCCCTGCGCTATGGAGGGCTCGGGCTCGGGGTCCTCGGGCTCGCCGTCCTCGCGCTGTGGATGAGGGGGTCGGGTGGCAGGCGATCTCGGGCACGGCCGGAACCGGAGCCCGCCACCCAGCAGGACGCCGACGATCCCCGAGCGCCACAGGAAGAAACGCCTGACACCTCGACCTCTTCCTGAGGTTCTAGCGCCTTCGGCGCGGATGCCGATTCTGTTGGAATCGAGATCTCAAGGAAGGCGACGATCCCCTTTCTAGAGCCTTTGCAGGCGCGGGAAGCCGCCGTGATCGATCGACTCGTCGACTGAGCGCCTGCTTGAACGAGACATGGGCCGACCTGCCACTAGATGCGTCGAACACATACCGCTCGTCGCCGTCCAACCGTGATAGAAAGTGCATTCGTTCCCGCCGTGGGAGGTCCGAAGCAGGACCGAGACGGGCGGGTAAAACTTCCTGAGGAGGATGCATGAGCCGGTTGAAGATGCTGTTGGGCGGGTCGACTGCGGGTGCGCTCGCAATCCTTTCCGCGTTGACCCTCGC
>JACCUE010000220.1 GCA_013812005.1 Thermoleophilaceae bacterium | reverse complement strand
ACCGCCAGGTCGGCCGGGCACGAGCGGTTGCCGTCCTCCAGTCCGTGGGAGGAGACGAAGCTCGTGCAGCGCAACCCCCACAGCCGTGCCTTCTCGTTCATGAGCGCCACGAACCGCTTCTCGGTGTCCGACACGTGCACCGCGAGCGCGATGGCGGCATCGTTGCCCGAGACGATCATCAGTCCGTTGAGCAACGTCTCCAGACGCACCCGCTTGCCCTCGGGAAGCACCCCCACACCCGAGCCCGAGTACTCGAGCGCATCGCGGGTGATCCGCACCGGGTCGGCGGGTCTTGTCTCCTCCGTCACCACCAGCGCGGTCATGATCTTGGTGAGGCTGGCCATTGGCGCCACCCGCAGCGGCCGGTGGCGGTAGAGCACGTCGCCCGAGTCGAGGTCGAACACCAGCGCTGCCGCCGGCGGCCTTCTGAAGCTGAGGCGGAAGGCATCGACCCCGGTGAGCCGGATCGGCGCCAGTGAGCGCGGCTCGAGCGAACCACCCGGCTCGAGTTGGGCGGGAGCGTTGTCACCGATCACCTCCAGGGGAGCCCGGTAGGGCCCCCGGCCGTCGTCGCGGACCAACGACTCATAGCCCGCCACCACCACGACCAGCGGCGCCAGCAGCAGGAGCAGGAAAGCCAGGCGGGCGCCACCGCGGCGCCTACGCCGTCTTTGCTGAAGCGGCCCGGTCATTCCTCAGGCGGGGTTGTCAGGGCGCCCACGACCCCGATGCCGAACATGGCCAGGATTCCGAACGACAGCACCACCAGCGGGGTCACCCCGTCCTTCACGGCCACGCTGACGGTGAGGAAGGCCAGGAAGGCGATGAAGGCGAGGCTGGCCAGAAGGGTCGCCGTGCGTGCGTTCATGGGATTCAGTAGACCGGCATCCGGTGGGCGCGTTCGTAGTCGTCGTGCACCCGGTTGGCGAACAGCCGGATCGCGACCAGGCCGAAGAGAAAGCCGCCGATGTGCGCCCAGTAGGCGACCCCCCCGCCTCCCGCGACGGGAGTGGCCAGCTCCGAGGCGCCGTTCAGCGCCTGGAGCAGGAACCAGCCGCCCAGCACCAGCAGCGCCGGCAGCTCGATCACCGTGAAGAAGATGACGATGAAGATCACGGTGACCACACGCGCCCGCGGGTAGAGCAGCGCGTAGCCGCCGAGGACGGTGGCTACGGCGCCGCTGGCGCCGATCGTGGGCACCGCGGCATCGGGTTGGATCACCACCTGCGCCAGCAGGGCTGCCAGCCCGCCGAGGAGGTAGAAGGCGAGGAAGCGCGCCCGGCCCATGGAGTCCTCGATGTTGTTGCCGAAGATCCACAGGAAGAGCATGTTTCCGGCGATATGCAGCAGCCCGCCGTGCATGAACATCGACGTGAGCAGCGTGAGCCACGTGGACGCCTGGCCGGGGGCGTCGTCGCTCACTCCCTCCTGCCCCTCGCAGATCAGCTCCTGGCCCGACGCCGACACGTCGCATCCGTCGCCGGGATGGGTCACCTCGTAGGGGATCGCCCCGTACTCGATCACCCTCTCGTCGAACTTCTCGTCGCTGTCGAAGAAGGCGCCCTGGAAGCCGAAGAACATCACCACGTTGACCGCGATCAGGGCGACCGTGAGGATCGGAAAGCGGCGGGTGGGAATGTTGTCCTTGAGGGGGAACACTGGCGAGGCCGCGGATCATGGCCTACCGTGCGGCGGTCCTGCTCAGGGTCTGCTCGGCGTGGTAGCTCGAGCGCACCAGCGGCCCCGCCGCCACGGACTCGAAGCCCATCGCATAGGCCTCGCGCTCCAGCTCCTCGAACTCGTCCGGGTGCCAGTAGCGCACCACGGGCAGGTGGTCGCGCGTGGGTCGCAGGTACTGTCCCAGCGTGAGCACCTGCACCTGGTGCTCGCGCAGGACGGCAAAGGTCTCGAGCAGCTCCTCCCTGGTCTCCCCCAGGCCGGTCATCAGGCCCGACTTGGTGACCACCTCGTCACCGCCCATCTCCTTCGCGTTGCCCAGTACGCGGCAGGAGCGCAGGAACTGCGAGCCCCGCCGGGCCAGCGGATAGAGCCTCGGCACCGTCTCGACATTGTGGTTGAACACGTCGGGGCGCTCGGCGATCACCCGCGCCAGCGGCATCTCCTCGCCGCGGAAGTCCGGCGTGAGCACTTCCACCTTGCAACCGGGGGCGGCACGGTGGATCGAGCGGATCACGCCGACGAAGGCGCGCGAGCCGAGATCAGGCAGATCGTCGC
>JACCUE010000217.1 GCA_013812005.1 Thermoleophilaceae bacterium | reverse complement strand
TGCGCTACGACGACCAGTACTCCACCGATCTGGTGGGCACGCTGGAGTCCTACCTGGGCCAGAACTGCAACATGAACGCCACCGCCCAGGCGATCCACGCCCACCGCCACACGGTGAGCTACCGCCTCGAGCGGGTGAAGGATCTGAGCGGCCTGGACCCCTTCACGAGCGAGGACCGCGAGCGCCTGGGACTCGGCCTGAAGGCCTACCGGATCATCGAGCCGCGCTTGCCGCGCTGAGCGCCCGGCCCGGTCATTCGCCGAGCACCACGAGGCCCGCCAGATGGCCGAAGTCGCCGCGGTCGAGCGTCCAGACCGTGGCGCCGCGCACCCAGGGCGTGGGCGGCGATAGCCAGGTCGAGCTCGCGGAAGGTCCCCGGGCGCCTACCGGGCGGCGCGCAACAGCGCTTGAAGCGCGGGCGCGAAGCCAGGCCGCGGTGAAGGCTGCAGCGTCTCACCACAGCTCAGCTGAAGGGCGACGTCGTCGCGCGCTACTTGATGAAGAGCATCTCCGAGTACTTCGGCAGCGGCCACAGGTCGTCGGCCACGATCTTCTCGAGCTTGTCCGCCACCTCGCGGACCGCGGCCATCGCGGTCAGCTGCGAGTCGCGGGCATATTCCGCCAGCTCCAGGCCCTCCGCGCCGTCGGGGTGGATGTTGGCGGCTTCCAGCTCGGCGATCGCCGCGGTGAGCTCGTCGATCAGGCCGCGGACCTCGCTCTCCAGGTCGCTCACGCCGGCCGCCGACGCGATCGCCAGGTGGCGCAGCGCCGCGGGCAGCAGCAGGGTGCGGGCGATCGAGGAGGTGGTCTCGGCCTCGATGTTGGCCTCGAGCGCGTACTGCTCTACCCACACCTCGAACCGCGACTCGAGCTCACGCCGTGACAGCACCTCGTACTTCTCGAAGGCCGCCACGGAGCTGTCGGCGAGCAGCTCGGGCAGTGCGCCGGGCGTGGTGCGCAGGTTCTTGAGACCACGCTTCTCGGCCTCGGCATGCCACTCCTCGGAGTAGTTGTCGCCGGCGAAGCAGACCGCCTTGTTCGCCAGGTAGGACTCCTTGACCACCGCGCCCACGGCGGCGGCCAGGTCGCTCTCGTCGCCGAGCTTGGCCTCGAGCTTCTCGGCCAGATCGTCGATGGCCTCGGCCACGATCGTGTTGAGCACGCTGTTGGGAAACGAGAGCGACATGCTCGACCCCAGCGCGCGGAACTCGAACTTGTTGCCGGTGAAGGCGAACGGCGAGGTGCGGTTGCGGTCGCCGCCGTGGCGCGGGAGCGTGGGCAGCACCTCCGCGCCAAGGCCCAGGACCGAGCCGGGGGTGTTGGGGTCCCCCTCGCCCGAGGCCAGCGACTCGAACACCTTGTCGAGCGCACCACCCAGGAAGATCGAGATGATCGCCGGCGGGGCCTCGTTGGCTCCCAGGCGGTGGTCCTGGCCGATGTTGGCGACCGAGGCGCGCAGCAGGCCCTGGTGCTTGTTCACGGCCTGGATCACGGCCGCGCAGAAGAACAGGAACTTGACATTCTCCGACGGGGTATCGCCCGGCTCCATCAGGTTGTGGCCGGTGTTCGTGCCCATCGACCAGTTGTTGTGCTTGCCCGAGCCGTTCACGCCGTCGAAGGGCTTTTCGTGGAGCAGGCAGATCAGGCCGTAGCTGCGGGCCACGCTCTTCATGATCTGCATCGTCAGCTGCTGGTGGTCAGAGCCCACGTTGGAGTTCTCGAACACCGGCGCGATCTCGTACTGCGCGGGCGCGACCTCGTTGTGGCGGGTCTTGAGCGGTACGCCGAGCTTGGCCAGCTCGCGCTCGGACTCCATCATGAAGGCCAGCACGCGCTCGGGGATCGACCCGAAGTAGTGGTCGTCGAGCTCGTGGCCCTTGGGCGGCTTGGCGCCGAACAGGGTGCGACCTGTGATCTGCAGGTCGGGTCGCTCGAAGAAGTACTGCTCGTCGATCAGGAAGTACTCCTGCTCGGCGCCGACGGTGGTGAACACCCGCTCGGACTCCTCGTCGCCCAGGATCCGCAGCGCGCGGATGGCCGACTTGGACAGTGCGTCCATGGAGCGCAGCAGCGGGATCTTGGCGTCGAGCGCCTCGCCGGTCCAGGATGCGAACGCCGTGGGGATGCACAGCAGCGCCCCGTTGGGGTTCTCGAGGATGAAGGCCGGGCTGGTGGGGTCCCAGGCGGTGTAGCCGCGCGCCTCGAAGGTCGAGCGCACGCCGCCGGTCGGGAACGACGATGCGTCGGGCTCACCCTGGATCAGCTCCGAGCCCGAGAAGTCCGCGAGCGCGTTGCCGTCGGCGGTGGGTCCGTAGAAGGAGTCGTGCTTCTCCGCGGTGGAGCCGGTGAGCGGCTGGAACCAGTGGGTGTAGTGGGTGGCACCGTTCTCGAGCGCCCACTCCTTCATGGCCAGGGCCACGGCGTCGGCGATGTTGGGCTCGAGAGCCTCGCCGTTCTCCAGCGTGCCCTGGAGGCGCTTGAATATGTCCTTGGGCAGCCGCTGGCGCTGTACCGCGATCGAGAAGACGTTGGCGGCGAAGGGGTTGTTGGCCGAGTCGGTGAGGTCCACCGCTCCCGGCTTGCC
>JACCUE010000200.1 GCA_013812005.1 Thermoleophilaceae bacterium | reverse complement strand
CGTTCAAGGACCGGGGGATGACGGTGGCCGTGTCCGCCGCAATGAGCGAGGGAGCCGAGGCCGTGATCTGCGCCTCCACCGGCAACACCGCGGCGAGTGCGGCGGCGTACGCCGCGCGGGCGGGAGTTCGAGGCGTCGTGATCGTTCCCGAGGGCAAGATCGCCACCGGCAAGCTGGCGCAGGCGCTGATGCATGGCGCTCGCGTGGTGGCGCTGCGCGGCAACTTCGACCAGGCCCTCGCGCTGGTGCGCCAGTTGGTCGAACGGCATCCGATGTCGCTTGTCAACTCCGTCAACGACTTTCGGATCGAGGGCCAGAAAACCGGAGCCTTCGAGGTGTGCGATGAGCTGGGCGAGGCGCCCGACGTGCTGTGCATTCCCGTAGGCAACGCCGGCAACGTGACGTCGTGGTGGCGCGGCTTTCAGGAGTACGGCGTGGCGCCCGAGCTGCACGGCTACCAGGCGGCGGGCGCGGCGCCGCTGGTGCACGGTGCTCCTGTGGAGAGTCCGGAGACCGTGGCGTCGGCGATCCGGATCGGCAATCCCGCCCGGTGGGAGGACGCGATGAACGTCGTGACCAGCTCCCGCGGGGCGATCCGCGCGGTGACCGACGAGCAGATCCTCGAGGCCTACGAGCTGCTCGCCGCGCGCGAGGGCGTGTTCTGCGAGCCGGCCTCGGCGGCGTCGGTGGCGGGGCTGCTGGCCCACGGGGCGGAGGGCCGGGTGGTGTGCGTGCTCACCGGACACGGACTCAAGGACCCGCAGACCGCCATGACCCGGGCGTCCTCGGTGATCCCGTGCGACGCCACTATCGACGGCGTCGAGAACGCGGTGCTGGGGGGCGAGTGAACCGCCGCCGGCTGGTTCGCGTGCCCGCGTCATCGGCCAACCTCGGCCCCGGGTATGACGCGCTGGCCGCGGCCCTCTCCCTCGGTCTCGAGCTCGAGGTGGAGGAGGCCGGCGGATTCTCGGTCGAGTGCGATGTCCCGGGCGTGCCGCTGGACCGCTCCAACCTCTGCGTCCGCGCCTTCGAGGCGCTGCGTCCGATCGACGGCCACGCCTTCCGGATCAGGTCGGAGATCCCGGTCGCGGCCGGACTCGGCTCCAGCGCCGCGGCAATCGTGGCCGGGCTGAGCGCAGCCGACCACATGTACGAGCTCGACGCGCCCATCTTCGAGGTGGCCCGCGAGCTGGAGGGCCACCCCGACAACGTGGCAGCGGCGCTGCACGGGGGCTTCGTGGTCTGCGCCGGCGACGATCCCGCGCGCTTCGACCCGCCTGCGGGGCTCGAGGGAGTGATCGCGATCCCGCCCGAACCGGTGTCGACCTCCGACGCACGCGCAGCGCTGCCCTCGGACGTGCCGCTCACCGACGCCGTGCACAACGTGGCGCACGCCTCCCTGCTCGTGCTGGGCCTGGCCCGTGACGACTTCTCGCTGATCGGGCGGGGGCTGAGCGACCGCCTGCATCAGGGCCGCCGGGCGCAGCTCTACCCCCGGTCGATGGAGCTGCTGGGCCTGGCCACCGAGATGGGCGCGGTGGGAGCCACGATCTCGGGGGCGGGCCCCACCGTGCTGTTCTGGTGTCACTGGCAGCAGACGGGGGCCGTGCTGGCCGCGCTGTCCGAGCGGGCCGCCGAGTGCGACGTACGCCGCGTGATGTTCGCCCCCGGCGGAGCCGACGTCAGCGGGATCGAGTGAGCGAGCGGCGGATCGAGGCGGCAGGGGGGGTCGTGGTTGCCGACGACGGGCAGGTGCTGCTGGTGCACCGGCCGCGCTACGACGACTGGACGCTGCCCAAGGGCAAGCTCGACCCGGGCGAGACCTACGAGGCGGCGGCGCTGCGCGAGGTGCGCGAGGAGACGGGCCTGCGGTGCACGCTCGGTCGCGAGCTGGCCACCACCGAGTACCGCGACAACAAGGGCCGCCCGAAGGTGGTGCGCTACTGGCTGATGAGCGTCGACGGAGGGGACTTCGAGCCCAACGACGAGGTGGACGAGGTGTGCTGGCTGCCGGTGGCCGGGGCGATCGAAGCGCTCACCTACGACCGCGACCGCGAGGTCATCG
>JACCUE010000193.1 GCA_013812005.1 Thermoleophilaceae bacterium | reverse complement strand
GCCGTCAGCCGGCTCGCTTCACGTAGGTGCGAAGCAGCCACTTGCTCCCGAGCACCCGCTTCGAGGCCACCCCGACGAAGCGCACCCTGCCGCGTCGCACGCCGATGATCCGGCGGCTGCTCGGGCTCAGCCGGTAGACGGCCGCAGACACCCGGCGCAATCCCCTGAACGTTCGCCTGGCCTTGCGCAGGCTTACTCCCGGATGCACGCCCCGGTTGCCGTAGGAGCCGGCGGTGGCAGTCAGTAGCTCGACCTTGGTGGCCCTGCCGAACACGGCGGTCACACTTCCCCGGCTGCCCTTAACGCAGTAGCGGTAGCGCTTCGAGGTCTTGCTCGGCGCGGTCACCGTCGCCAGCCGGGCGTCGAGCCGCTTGCGTGTGACACCCAGGCTCAGCCGGCCGATCCGCCTGGGTCCGATCGAGGAGCGCCGCGCCAGGCACGAGGTCGGCGCTCGAAAGGTCTGGATGCGTTGGAGAGCCAGGCCGCTGGGATCCAGGCCGGCCGCGCCAGAGCAGGCGAAGGTCCCCGGCGCGGCGGCGAACACCTTTGTCACGCACGTGCCCAGCGCGCGCTGGCCGTAGGCATTGGGATGGAAGGCCTCCTGGAGTTCGCCCTGCTGAACGGTGCTCGCCGCCAGGAAGCGACCCCACTCCGCGCCGGCCGCGGTCGGGCGGGCCAGCGGCGTGCTCTGAGCGGCGGTCTTCGAACAGAACTCGTGGCCCTGGAAGGCATCGATGAGGTCGAGGGTCTCGACCCCCCGCGAATCCGCCCCGGCCTTGACCACGGCACCGATCTGCGGCGCGGCGCGATCACGGGCCCAGTCGGAATCTTGGTCATAGAACGGGCAGCCGTTGATCGTGCGCTCGGGGCTGGACTCGGGATAGCGGTTCTCCCCAGCCCGCGGGACCACCGATGGATAGGTCTGCACGATCAGCCGGTAGTCATCCCTGGTGTAGCCGGTCTCGCTCATGACAGCGCGGATCTCGTCGATCGCCTTGCCTACGTTGGCGATCACTTGGGGCTTGAGCGCATCGAGCTTCTGCTGCTGGGAGGGCTCGCACGGACCCGCCTTGGTCTCGTAGGCGATAAGGCAGGCCCGGATGATGCTCGCGAAGCCGAGGTCGTTACCGCCGATCGAGAGCATGATCAGCTTTACGTTCCTATCGCGGGCGACTGGCAGCAGCTTGTCGGCCTGGGGCGGCTCGCCTCTCTGGCCCACGCCGCCCTGCGAGGCCCGGAAGATGTTCCTGGTCTGAGCTCCCGAGCAGGAGAGGTCGATGCGCTCGGCGACCGGGAGGCCGGCGCTCTTGATCTCGGCCACATCGGAGCGATGGCAGCCGCCGTCCTCGGTGCCCTTCTCATACACCCTGGTCTTGTCAACCTGGCATGTAGCCCCGGCGGGCAGGCAGGCGCGGTCGGTGCCGTCCTTGTCGCCGGTCGGGGTCAGCGAGTTGCCGTTCCAGCGCCCCGCCTCCCCGGAGATGTATGAGTCCCCCAGCGAGACCGCCGCCGTGGTCTTCGACGACGGCCCCGCCCACGCGACGGGGACGAGCACCAGGGTGAGGATTAGCGCCGATGGGACACCTGTGAAGCGCATGTAAAGGACGGTACTCGTGCCCCATCGCGGCGGCGCCGGTCGCTCGTGGGCAGCTGCCTCCCGGGGTGCCGGGTCGGACCTCGGGAGGCCGTCCCTCGGCGTCGTTCCACCCCGAACAGGCCGCCCGTCAGCGGCGCAGCACAACCAGGCGATACGTGTGAACTCCGCCGGCCAGCGTGAGCTGCATCAGGTAAACGGCGATCCCATTCATCAAGAACCTCTCCGGGAGGACCCGCTGGGCGGCTCTGGTCGCCCGCGGGTGGCCGAAGACCACTCTGGCAATCCGTTCCAGGCGCCGGACGGTGGGCAGGACCTGCTGCGTCAGATCTCGTTCCTCGACCACCTCGAAGCCCCTCTCGGCGACAGCGTCGAGCCAGTCGTCGATCACCAATGGTTGGGCCACGGACATGGCTTGCTCCGTGGCGGTCGCCGCTCGCCGCGCCTCTGCGGGAAGCTCTGCGAAGCGGGCCGTCCGCCAGCCGTCTATCACGACGAAGACCCCGCCTGGGCGCAGCACGCGGTGCGCCTCCTGCAGGGCGGTGTCAAGGTCGGTCGCGTGACAGAGGCTCTCCACGACGAACAGGACGTCGAAGGTTTCCGCGTCGAACGGCAGTCGGTGGAAGTCCCCCTCCAGGAAGCGGGCATTTCCCAGACCATCCGCCTTGGCGCGTGCTGCGGCGACGTGCGTGGCCACGAGGTCGAGGCCGGTAAAGGACGTGTGTGGATGGCGCTCGGCGAGGTAGCGAAGGTTGAAGCCGTTGCCCGTGGCAAGCTCGAGCACCGATTCGGTGTCTGGGCCGATCAGGCGCTCAACTTCGCGAGCTTGTCCGAGGTAGCCCTGCTTGTCGAACACGCCGTCGGGACTCAAGGCCAAGTGCATGGCCCCCTCGTTCGAATGGAAGATCTTATACGCCCAACGGCTCTGCTCGTAGTAGCAGGCGACCTCAGCTTCCTTCTCGCCTCGACCTTCGAGCAGACCTGTGTCGAATATTCCTTCGATCGTCGCCAGGCGCCGCGCGAGCTCTTCCTGCATCCGAGCGTCGGGCGTCACGGGGGGCGGAGTGGTTTGACTTCCCTGGGTCCTCATCGGGGCGAAGTGTCGCTCATCGAGCGCTATGGCGTCACCAGGCAAAGACCGCCCCCCGGCTAGCTCAGCGCAGCCTCGATCTCATCGAGCGCCGTCTGCTCTTCGGCGCTCACCTCCTTGCCGCCCACCCCCAGGAAGCCGCCCTCCTTGTGGGCGTGGGCCACGGCGTCGGCCACAGCGCGGACGAAGCCCTTGTAGGCGTCGACCTCCTCAGCGGAGGCCTTCTGCTCGAGTAGCGCCAAGGCCTCCCGGAGCCCCTCGCTGCTCGCCCGTCCGACGTCGCCGGCCGAGCGCGTCCGGGCCGGGTCCATGGCCGGCGGGGTCGCCACCAACTCGTCGAGCAGCTCGCTTCCGCCCTGCTGCTGGCGTGCCTTGGCGTAGACCTGGCCCATCGCCATGCTCTCGCGGATCGTGCCCCTGCGATCGGCGGTGATCACCTGCATCCCTGCCAGGAGCGGCCCCTCCACCACCTTCGCCCACTCATCAGCGTTGAAGTCGGCCTTCTTGGTCATTCGGGTCCCTTCAGTCGATGTTGATGACACCGAGGATCAGCAGCAGGATCAGTGTGCCGATGGCCGACACGAGGAGCGATCCCGCGCAGCCCATGCGATTCGAGAAGAAGAACACGCTGGGGTGCTACCCGGGATGCGGCGAATCAATCGGCCGCTGAGCGAAGCCTCGGGACCGGCCTCCGCTCGCCTCCTCGGCGGCACGCTCGGCGGCTTCCAGCCGCCGAGCCACGAGGTCGAGGCCGGCGCTCCAGAAGCCCGGGTCGGTCAGGTCCACGCCCACGATCTGCCCGAGCTGCTCCGGCGGCATCGAGCCCCCGGCCCGCAGGAGCTCGAGGTAGGAGTCCACGAAGCCGTCGCCCGTCTCCTCGAAGCGCCGGTAGACCGACAGCGCCAGCAGGTTGCCGTAGGCGTAGGCGTACACGTAGCCGGGGCTGTCCACGAAGTGGGGCACGTAGGACCACCAGCTGCCGTAGTCGTCAGAGGGCTCGACCGAATCGCCGAGCATGTCGCTCTGGGTCTCGAGCCAGGCGGCGGCGAACCCGTCCACCGACAGCTCGCCCGAGCCGCGCCGCTCGGTGTGAATCCGGTGCTCGAAGCGGTTCATCGCCACCTGGCGGAAGATCGCCGCTACGGCGCCGTCGAGCGACTCGGCCAGCAGTGACAGCCGGGCCGCGGCGTCGGGCGCCTGCTCGAGCAGGCGCTCGAGCACGATCGTCTCGCCAAAGATCGAGGCGGTCTCGGCGACCGTCAGCGGCGTCGAGAACTCGAACAGGCCCTTCGGGCGGGCAAGGGCCGCGTGCACGCCATGGCCCAGCTCGTGGGCCATGGTGAGCACGTCGCCCGGGCGCGAGGTGTAGTTGAGCATCACGTACGGATGTGCGGAGGGCACTGCGTAGGCGCAGAAGGCGCCCCCGCGCTTGCCGGCCTGGGGCGGCGCGTCGATGTAGGAGCCCTCGAAGAACTCGGAAGCTACCCCGCCAAGCTCGTCCGAGAAGCCGCGGTAGCAGTCCAGGACCAGTTCCCTGGCATCGGCGTATCCAATGCGCCGGTCGGTAGCGGCCACCGGGGCCATCCGGTCGTAGAAGGCCAGACGGTCGAGGCCCAGCAGCTTGGCCTTGAGCCGGTACCAGCGCCGAGCGAGCTCGTAGTGGCCGACCACCGCTTCGATCAGCGCCTGAACGGACTCGTCGCCCGCCTCGTTGGAGAGGTTGCGAGACGCCAGCCAGTGGGGGTATGCGCGCAGCCGGTCCTGGGTGGACTTGTCTGCGAGCAGGGTGTTGAAGATGAACGCCCGGGTGCGAAGGCCGGGCTGCAGCGCCTCGGTCACGCTCTTGGCCGCCTCGGCGCGGCGCTCGCGGTCGGGATCCTGGAGCCGGCTGAGAGCCTCCTCGAGCGGCACCGGCTCGTCGGCGTCGGGCAGGTCTGCGGTCACGGCTGAGGTCTGTTCGGTGAACAGGCGCGCGAAGGCCGAGCGCCCGGTCACGTCGGCTTCGGTGAGCACGCGCTCCTCGGGCTCGGAGAGCTGGTGGGGCCGGTAGCGGCGCAGCGTGCGCAGGTGGTGGGCGCAGAAGAGGACCTCCTCCGAGGCCAGCAGGTCATCGACCCGCTCGTCGGGCAGCGCATTCCATTCGAGGTCGAAGAACAGCAGCGACGTCTCGATCTCCGCGCCGGCCTCGCTCAGCTTCTGCAGCAGCGCGCCGCGCTCGGGATCCTGTGTTTGCACCGCGTAGGCGAGGGAGGCGTACGAGCCCGCTCGACCGAGGCGATCGTAGATCTCCTCCAACTCGCGCATCGCGGAAGCCAGCGAGGACGCGTCGGCGTCCGCCAGCGAGCCGCGCCGGCTGGTGGCGAACTCCTCGGCAAGCGCCTTGGCCTCCTCGACCAGGCGCAGGGCGCCGTCCGGGCCTTCGCCGCCCACGAGGGGCTGCAGATCCCACCGGGCTGCGTCGAGGGCTTCGTCTCGCGGTTTCACCGCGGCGCCGGTCATGCCCCGGACGATACGGGGCGCGCGGCACGGGCGGCGGTCTGACGGATGGCGGCGACCACCTGATCCGGGCTGTCCCAGGTGGGCACATGTCCGCAGTCGCGGAGGCGGACGGTATGCACGCCTTGCGGCACGCTGCGGGGCGGGGACACCAGCCGGTCGCGGTCGGCCCACGCGAGGGTGATGGGAACGCGGATGTCGTCGAAGCCCGAGAAGAGGGTCTTGCGCATCTCGGCGTTGGCGCGCGCGAAGCCGGGGGATACGGCGTAGGCGCGTACCAGCCGGTACGCATCCGCGGGGGGGACGCGCTCCGGGTGCCCGATCGCCCCGCGGAGCATCAGGCGCCGCCCGCGCTCGGTCTGCAGGAGGGGCCGTAGCAGTCCCACGAGCGCTCTGGCAGCGCCGCGCGCCGCCTCCGGCCGCGGTCCGAGCGGCCGCGCCCAGAACCCGGCGGGGCACAGGGCGGTCACGCTCAGGCAGCGGTCGGACTTGGCGAGCTCCAGGGCAACCCAGCCGCCGAGGGAGATGCCCGCTACGTGTGCCCGCCCAACGCCCAGCGAGTCGAGAGTTGCCCAGATCTCGGCCGCGATGCCGTGTGCCGTGGCGGGCACGTCCGCCGGCAGCTCCGGCGACTCGCCGAAGCCCGGCATGTCCACCGCGATCACGTCGTGGTGTGAGCTCAGGCGGTCCATCACGGGCTTCCAGACGCCGCGGTCGGCGCCCAGCGGATGCACGAGCGTCAGCGGCTCGCCGGAGCCGGAGCGGTCGTGGGCCAGAGTTAGATCGTGAGAGGGCATCGTCACACAGAATACGGGTGAACTCGCCCCGCCCGATCAGGTCGAAACCCTACGCTTCCTGCATGGACCTATCGGGACGTACCGCTTTGGTGACCGGATCGAACCGCGGCATCGGCCGGGCGCTGGCAGAGGCGCTGGCCCGAGAGCCGGTCGGCCTGCTGCTCTGCGGCACGCGCAACCCCGGCAGCTTCGAGCCGATCGCCACCGGCGCGGGCGGTGCCCGCGAGGTGAAGGCGGTGCGGGTCGATCTGGGATCGCGCGAGGCGATCGAGGAGAGCTGCGCGGCGCTCGGGGATGACCTCGACCGGATCGACCTGCTGGTCAACAACGCCGGCCTGGTCACAGGAGGATTGCTCGAAGAGCAGGATCTCGACGAGGTCTACGCGATGTTTCAGGCCAACCTGCTGGGTCTGGTGCAGCTCACCCGAGCAGTCCTGCCCGGAATGCTCGAGCGCCGCTCGGGCAAGGTGGTCAACAACGCGAGCATCTCCGGCTACGCCTTCTTCCCGGCCGCCAGCACCTACGCCGCCTCCAAGGCCGGGGTCGTGGCCTTCACGGAGTCGTTGCGCCGCGAGCTCAAGGGCACGGGCGTCAGCACCCTGCACCTCGTCACGGGCGGCGTGGACACGGAGATGCTCGACGCCACCGAGGAGACCTACGGGCGCCACCTCGACACCTCGGACTGGGACAACGTGCCCGCGTCGGAGTGGGCGGAGAAGGTGATCGCCGCTATCCGCGAGGACCACACGGTGCTCGGCCCCGGCGGCAAGACCGCCTTGGCCAAGCTGGCGTCACGCGGCCCGGCGTTCCTCCTCGACCAGATCTCCGACCG
>JACCUE010000163.1 GCA_013812005.1 Thermoleophilaceae bacterium | reverse complement strand
CGTTTACCTTCGGCCATGTCCGCCAGCTCGACCGTGTTCTCGCTGAGGCCCTCAAGCGCGCGTGGCGGGCGGGCGTGGGCCCGGGCGCCGCCCGGCTGGTGATCGACGTCGACTCCTTCGTCGGGGAGGTCCACGGCCACGACAAGCAGGGCGCCGGTTATGGCTATACCGGCGAGCTGGGCTATCACCCGATCCTCGCCACCCGGGCGGACACCAGCGAGGTGTTGCACGTGCGCCAGCGCAAGGGCCAGGCCAACACCCAGCGCGGCGCGCTGCGCTTCGTCGACGAGCTGCTCGCCCGCGTGCGCCGGGCCGGCGCGACCGGGCAGATCGTGGTCAGGGCCGACTCGGGATTTCAGAACAAGCGCGTCTGTCAGCGGCTGCGTGAGCGGGGCTGTGAGTACTCGATCGGCGTCGCGCTGGCCCGCCACATCACAGACCTGATCGCCCAGATCCCCGATCAGGCCTGGCAGCCCGTGCTCGATTACCCCGACTCGGGGGTCTGCGAGCTGGCCGAGACGACGCTCGCAGGCGACCGTCTGATCGTGCGCCGGGTACACCTCGCCGCCCAAGAAGACCAGACCGAGCTGTTTACCTACTGGCGCCACCACGCGTTCATCACCAACCGCCAAGAGCGCATCCATGAGGTCGATGCAGAGCACCGCGCCCACGCCCAAGTCGAGCTCGTCATCCGCGACCTCAAAGACCAAGCGCTGGCGCACTTTCCCTCCGGGCACTACAGCGCCAACAGCGCCTGGACAGTGATCGCCTGCCTCGCCCACAACCTGCAGCGCTGGACCGCCCTGCTCGGCCTCGCCGACCCCACCCCACGCGCCGCCGCGACCATCCGCCGCCGGCTGTTCGCGCTGCCCGGGCGCCTCACGCGCACCGCCCGGCGATGGACACTGCACCTCCCCGCCCGCTGGCCCTGGCAGCACGCCTTCATCGAAGCGCTCACCCGCATCCGGGCGCTCCCCGCCGCCGCCTGAACGCCCGACCCCTAACCTCACCGCGCGCGCATCATCCGGCGCCGCTGCCGGACGCCCGAACACAAGCCCGCCAAGCCCGCCATCCACCTTCACCAGCCCGCGCCACCACCCCGACAACGAACAACAACGCACAACCACCCGATCCACGACGCTCAGCCGCTCATTCCCCCACCCCACCAAAAAAAACGGTGGATTGAGGCTTAGTGACTATCCGAAAACGCCCGGGCTTGGCAGGAGTTATGTCCCCTTGAGCTGAAACGGCAAGGCACACCACCTCGCGAAAGGAGCGTGCCTTGCCTGCTGTCGAGCGTAGCGCCGAGCGCTGTCTGGCGACGATCTGGGAGGTCTCTGACGAGCTCTGGGAGCGGATCGAGCCGATCCTCGCTGGTCTCTATCCACCCGCCCCGACGGGTCGCCCGCGCGCCGACCTGCGCCGCGTCTTGGACGCGATCATCTTCCGGCTGCGGTCGGGCTGCCAGTGGAACCACCTGCCCGAGCGCTTCGGTCCCGACTCGACTGTGCACGGCTGGTTTCAGCGCTTCGTTCGCGACGGCGCGCTCGAGGAGATCTGGGCGCAGCTGGTGCGCGAGTGCGAGGCGCTCGGCGCCGTCGAGTGGGAGTGGCAGGCCGCCGACGGGGTGATGGGCAAATCGCGCTTCGAGGGCGCAAAGAGAGGCCCCAATCCCACTGACAGAGCCAAACAGGGGACCAAGAAGTCGGTCATCGTCGAGACTTCGGGCGGCCCGCTCGGGGTCGCGATCGAGGGTGCGAACGTCCACGACACCAAGCTCCTCGCCGCGACGATCGACGCGATCGTGGTCGAGCGCCCCGATCCCGACGAGGTGGTCCAGCACCTCTGTCTCGACAAGGCCTATGACAACCCGACCGGTCAGGCCGGCTGCGAGGCCGCCCGCTACGTCGCCCATATCCGCCGGATCGGCGAGGAGAAGCTCGACGCCGCCGGCAACAAAACCCACCCGGCGCGGCGCTGGGTGGTCGAGCGCACGATCGCCTGGCTGCAGAAATGCCGCGCGATCCTGATCCGCTACGACAAGAACGCCGAGAACTACCTCGGCCTCATCCAACTCGCCTGCGCGCTCCTCTGGTCGCGCCGGCTACACCGCCTCGGCTGGGGCACCCGAGTTCTCGGATAGACCCTAAGGGACTATCCGAAAACGCTGGGGGCCGCGGCAGGAGTTATGTCCCCTTGGGCTGAAAGGGCAAGGCACGCCATCTCGTGAAAGGAGCGTGCCTTGCCGACTGTCGAGATTACCCCTGGTCGCTCATTGCCGACGATCTGGGAGCTGCCTGATGAGTTGTGGGAGCGCATCGAGCCGATCCTCGCCAGGCATTATCCGCGGGCGTCCACCGGGCGGCCGCGGTCTGATCTACGCCTGGTTTTGGACGCGATCATCTACCGCCTGCGCTCGGGCGTGCAGTGGAACCGGCTGCCGCGCGAGTTCGGGCCGGACTCGACCGTGCACCACTGGTTTCAGCGCTTCGTCGCGGACGGTGTGTTGCGCGAGATCTGGGCCGAGTTGGTGTGTGAGTGCGACGAGCTCGGCGCGGTCAGTTGGGAGTGGCAGGCAGCTGACGGGGTGATGGGCAAGAGCCGCTTCGAGGGCGGCGCCAGGGGCCCAAACCCCACTGATAGAGCCAAGCCGGGCACCAAGAAGAGCGTGATCGTCGAGCAGGCGGGCGGTCCGCTCGGCGTCGCGATCGCCGCTGCCAACGTCCACGACACCAAGCTCCTTCAGGCGACGATCGACGCGATCGTCGCCGAGCGCCCCGACCCAACCGACGTTGTCCAGCATCTGTGTCTGGACAAGGCCTACGACAACCCGACCGGCGAGGCCGCCTGCGCCGCCGGCGGCTACGTGGCGCACATCCGCCGCATCGGCGAGGAGAAGCTCGACGGCTGGGGCCACAAGACCCACCCCGCGCGACGCTGGGTAGTCGAGCGGACCCTCGCCTGGCTGCAGCGCTGCCGCGCGATCCTGATCCGCTACGACAAGAAGCCCGCCAACTACGAAGGCCTCGTCCAACTCGCCTGCGGCCTGCTGTGGTACCGCCGCCTACACCGCCTCAACCACCCCGACAGAGTTCTCGGATAGTCTGTTAGCGGTCACAATGGAGCGGATGGCCTTTCTCAGCAAGCTCCTCAGGGGTTCACGGAACGAGCGTCTGCCGCCTCCGTCCTACTCCAACGACGCCGTGCTGGCCCGGATCCAGGAGGAGGAGGGGGTGGACCGTCAGACCGCCCGGGCCTGGTTCGGCGAGATGCTGATCTTCCTCGACCTCTGCGCCCGCTCGGACAAGGTGCTCTCGCCCCCGCCAGAGGTCGACAAGGCCTGGCACGCCTTTCTCCTGCACTCGCGCGACTACGAGGCCTACTGCCGCGAGCGCTTCGGCAAGGTGATCTACCACCAGCCGACCGGCGAGGCCGATCCGGCCGCCTACAAGCGCGCCTACGACCGGCGACGGAAGTACGGGACTCAGACGGGCGCCCCCTACATCTGGGGCATACCCGCCTACGCGGGGTCGGAGAGCAACGACCCTCACAGGACCGACGGCGGCGGAGGAGATACGAGCGGCGGACGGGATTCGGGCGGCTCGAGCTGCGGCGGGGGCTCGAGCTGCGGAGGGGGAGGCTGCGGTGGTGGAAGCTAGCCCTGGCGACCGGCAGCCGGCGCCGGGCGCCCCGAAGCGCGACCGTACGCTCACCCAGCCCTGGCAGCTCGCCGACCACACGTTTCCGAACCGCCTGGTGCTGGCCCCCCTCGCCGGCATCGGCAACTGGTTCGTGCGCCTGCAGGCGCGCCGCCACGGCGCGGGCCTCGTGGTGTCGGAGATGGTCTCCAGCTTCGGCCTCAAGCACGGCAACGAGCGGACGGTGCGCGAGTTCCTGCGCATCCACCCAGACGAGCATCCCGTGTCGATGCAGCTGTTCGGCCACGATGCCGCGGTGATGGGGGAGGCGGCGGAGATCGTGGCCGCGGCGGGCGCCGACATCATCGACCTCAACATGGGCTGCCCCGTTCGCAAGGTGTGCAAGACGGGCGCCGGCGCGGCGCTGCTCGACGACCCCGACAAGGCGGTGGCCATTGCGCGGGCGGCGTCGGAGGGCTCCGGTCTGCCGATCACCGTCAAGCTGCGACCCGGGCAGCGTCCCGGGGATCGCGCGGGAGTCACGCTGGCGCGCCGGCTGGCCGACGAGGCCGGCGTGGCGGGCATCGCCTTCCACCCCCGCCACGTCTCCCAGCAGCACAAGGGCAAGCCCGACTACGCGCTCGCCGCCGAGCTGGTGGAGGCACTCGAGGTGCCGGTGATCGTCTCGGGGGGCCTGCTCTCCGATGAGAAGGCCGCCGAGGCGCTCGAACGCTCGGGGGCGGAGGCCGTGATGCTCGCGCGCGGATCGCTCGGCAATCCGTGGCGTTTCGAGCGGCTGCTGGGCCTGCGCGACGGCGAGCCCACCGTCACGGAGGTCGTGGCCGAGCTCGAATGGGTCATCGAGCGCGCCGAGGAGCACCTGGGCCCGGACCGCGCCGGCCACTACCTGCGTAAGTTCTACCCCTGGTACGCCGAGCAGCTGGACCTGCCCAAGCAGTCCCGTCTCGAGCTGGTCGGGGCCCCCTCCACAGCCGCCGCTCGCAGGGCCCTGGCCGGGATCGTGGAGCGGCACCCGGCCGCCGCCGCAGCCTGACCGGGACGCTCAGACGGTTGCTACACTGCCGCGCCTCCTGATGCCCCGAGAGACATTGATGACACCCGAGGGCCTCGAGTCTCTCAAGGCCAAGATCGACTACCTGTCAGGCGTTCGCCGCCGGGAGGTCGCGGAGCGGATCAAGGAGGCTCGCGAGTTCGGCGACATCGCCGAGAACTCCGAGTACGACGACGCCAAGAACGAGCAGGCGATGCTCGAGAAGCAGATCGCCGACCTGGAGGAAAAGCTGCGCAGCGCCCGGCCGGTCGACCAGAAGGATGTCGACGCCGGCTCGGTGAGCGTGGGCGTCACCGTCCATGTGAAGGACCAGAAGACCGACAAGTCCGCCAAGTACAGGATCGTCGGCTCGGCGGAGGCATCTCCCGCCGAGCAGAAGCTCTCGAACGAGTCTCCGGTCGGCAAGGCCCTGATGGGGCACAAGCGCGGCGAGATCGTGTCCGTACCCGTGCCCCGCGGCCCGGCCCGCAAGCTCAAGATCACCAAGATCGAGACCTCCTGATCCGCTGGCTCGATCCACGCAAACGGGAACGCATGTGCTACAAGTAGCTCATGCGCTCCGTTGGTGTCAGAGAGTTGCGACAGAACGCCAGCCGGTACCTCCGAGAGGTCAAGCGGGGGGAGACGGTGGAGGTCACCGAGCGTGGTGAGCCCATCGCCCGACTGGTGCCCATCCCTGAGGAGAGCACCTACGAGCGGCTGATGGCCGAAGGACGGATCCGACCGGGCAAGGGCAGCCTGCTCGATCTCGGGCCGCCCCTTGAGCCCGAGCCGGGCGAGCGGCCGCTGAGCGAGATCTTGGAGGAGATGCGCGCGGACGAGCGCTGAAGGTGATCTACCTCGATTCGTCGGCACTCGTGAAGCTGGTGGGCTTCGAGAGCGAATCGTCTGCTCTGGAGCGTCACCTGTCGGGCTCAGGCCGCTGGGCGTCGTGCGCGCTCGCCCATGTGGAGGTGATCCGGGCCGCGCGGAAGCGGGACGCGGAGTCGGTCGCTCGTGCTCGCCTGCTGCTGGAACGGATCGACCTGATCGCCGTCGACGAACCCGTGCTCACCACCGCAGCCGATCTGGCGGACGAGCGGCTGGGTTCCCTCGACGCCGTCCATGTGGCGGCCGCCCTCTCACTGGATGACGACCTGGCGGAGCTGATCACCTACGACCGCCGGATGGTGAGCGCGGCTGAGGGTCTCGGGCTTCCCGTGATTTCACCCGGCTGATCCGGTGTGCGTTTCGACCTGCTCCTGGACCTGTTCGTCGATCGGCTGGCGACCGGGTAGCGAGCCTGGATCAGGAGCGCTTGCGTAGGGTTCGGCCATGGACGACGACCGCCGCTCGAAGCTCGCAGCCATCCGCTCGCGCGGTGTGGACCCCTTCCCCCATGACTACCCGGGCGTGGGTCCGATCGAGCGCGTGCACGCCGAGCACGGCGACCTCGAGGCCGGCGCCGAGACCGAGTCGGCGTACCGGGTGGCCGGCAGGCTGTCCGCCCGCCGTGGGCACGGTGGCGCGGCCTTCCTCGACATCGTGGACCGCTCGGGGCGGATCCAGGTGCACGCGCGAAAGGACATGCTCGGGGACGAGTCGTTCGAGCAGCTCACCGACCTCGACCTCGGGGACATCGTGGGCATCGATGGCACCGCCTTCTCCTCTCGCCGCGGCGAGCTCACCCTGAGAGCCACGGACTGGGCGCTGCTGGCGAAGTCGCTCGCACCCCCGCCCGACAAGTTCCACGGGCTGGAGGACACCGAGACCCGCTACCGCCGCCGTGAACTCGACCTGATCGCCAACGAGGAGGCCCGGGAGCTGTTCATCCTCCGTTCACGGGTGGTGGCTGCGATCAGGCGCTGGCTCGACGACCGCGGGTTCCTGGAGGTGGAGACGCCGGTGCTCCAGCCGCTCTACGGCGGAGCGCTGGCCCGGCCCTTCACCACCCACCACAACGCCCTCGACCGTGACCTCTACCTCCGCGTGGCCACGGAGCTGTACCTCAAGCGGCTGATAGTCGGCGGCCTCGAGCGCGTATACGAGCTGGGCAAGGACTTCCGCAACGAGGGCCTCTCGCCCAAGCACAACCCGGAGTTCACGATGCTCGAGTTCTACGAGGCCTACGCCGACTACTCGGACATCGCGGCCGAGCTGGAGCAGCTGGTGTCGTTCGTGGCGGCCGAGATCGGCTACGAGGGCGAGATCGACTTCTCGGCACCGTGGCGGCGCGTGAGCCTCGGCAAGGCGATCGAGGAGGAGACGGGTGTCGACGTGCTGGCCCATCGCGACCGCGAGGCCCTCATGGCGGCCGCCGCCGCCCGCGGCATCGGCCTCTCTCCCGGTGACACCTGGCCCCAGCTGGTCGACGAGCTGCTGTCCAAGCACGTCGAGCCCGAGCTGCGTGATCCGACCTTCGTCGTCGACTACCCGGTGGAGCTCTCTCCCTTCGCCAAGGCCCACCGCACCGAGTCGGGCCTGGTCGAGCGCTTCGAGTGCTTCGCCGGCGGCATGGAGTTCGCGAACGCGTTCACCGAGCTCAACGACCCGGACGAGCAGCGCGCCCGCTTCGAAGACCAGCAGCGCCACACGGCGGAGGGCGACGACGAGGCCCAGCCCTACGACGAGGACTTCGTGCGCGCCCTGGAGCAGGGCATGCCGCCGACAGGAGGCATCGGCGTGGGGATCGACAGGTTGGTGATGTTGCTCTCCGGCCGCAACTCGATCCGCGAGGTGGTGCTCTTCCCGACCATGCGGTAGAAGAACCCCGACCGATGTCCGCAGCTAGCGGCATGAACCTTGCATCGTGGCCCCCGCGGACCGGGAAAGCACCCGCCGGGGCGTTGTTAGACTCACCGTAGGCCGAGGATCCGATCCGGCGTTCATCCCGTAGGCATATATGCCGATGAGGCGGGAAAGGCGTCCGAACGAGCCCTTTGCCCCGCCAGACCCCGAAAGAAGGATCCCAGCCGTGTTCGAGCGCTTCACAGAGCGGGCCCGCCAGGTGGTCGTCCTGGCCCAGGAGGAAGCCCGGATTCTGAAGCACAACTACATCGGGACCGAGCACATCCTGCTCGGCCTCCTGCGCGAGGAGGAAGGGCTTGCCGCCCGCGTTCTCGAGTCGCTCGACATCACCGTCGAGCGGGTACGTGCGCAGGTGGTGCGGATCGTCGGGTCGGGCGAGGAGGTCACCTCCGGTCAGATCCCCTTCACGCCGCGCGCGAAGAAGGTGCTCGAGCTGGCGCTCCGCGAAGCCCTGTCGCTGGGACACAACTACATCGGCACGGAGCACATCCTGCTCGGTCTCGTGCGCGAGAACGAGGGGGTGGCCGCCCGTATCCTGCTCGACTTCGACGCCGACTCCGAGAAGATCCGCAACGAGGTTATCCGCATGCTCTCGGGTCCCGGCGGGCGCCAGCGCTCTGGCGCGCAGGCCGGCGCTCAGGGCGAGGGCAAGAAGAGCTCGAAGCTGCTCGACCAGTTCGGCCGCAACCTCACCAAGCTGGCCTCCGAGGGCAAGCTCGATCCCGTCGTGGGTCGCGAGACCGAGGTCGAGCGGATCATGCAGATCCTCTCGCGCCGCCAGAAGAACAACCCGGTCCTGGTCGGTGAGCCCGGTGTGGGCAAGACCGCCGTGGTCGAGGGCCTCGCGCAGCAGATCACCAGCGGCGAGGTCCCCGAGACGCTGAAGAACAAGCAGATCTACACGCTCGACCTGGCCGCGCTGGTGGCCGGGTCGAAGTACCGCGGCGAGTTCGAGGAGCGCCTGAAGAAGGTGATGAAGGAGATCACCCAGCGGGGCGACATCATCCTGTTCATCGACGAGCTGCACAATCTCGTCGGCGCGGGTGCCGCCGAGGGTGCGATCGACGCAGCAAGCATTCTCAAGCCCGCCCTCGCGCGCGGCGAGCTGCAGACCATCGGGGCCACCACGCTCGACGAGTACCGCAAGTACCTGGAGCGCGACTCCGCGCTGGAGCGGCGCTTCCAGCAGATCAAGGTCGAGCAGCCCTCCACCGAGGAGACCGTGCAGATCCTCAAGGGCCTGCGCGAGCGCTACGAGACCCACCACCGCGTCGGGATCACCGACGAGGCGCTGGAGGCGGCGGCCGAGCTGGCGGACCGCTACATCTCCGACCGCTTCCTGCCCGACAAGGCGATCGACCTCATCGACGAGGCCGCGTCACGCGCGCGCATCAAGTCGATGACCGCTCCTCCCGTGTACCGCGAGCTCGAGGAGGAGATCGAGACCACACGGCGCGACAAGGAGGCGGCGATCGAGGCACAGGAGTTCGAGAAGGCGGCGAACCTGCGCGATACCGAGCGCCAGCTCACCAACAAGAAGCGCGATCTGGAGGAGCAGTGGCGCTCGGGCGAGTCCGGGGAGCGCCCGGAGATCGGCGAGGAGGAGATCGCCGACATCGTCTCGATGTGGACCGGCATCCCCGTGTTCAAGCTCACCGAGGCTGAGACGCAGAAGCTCATCCGCATGGAGGAGGAGCTCCACAAGCGGGTGATCGGCCAGCACGCCGCAATCCAGGCCGTCTCGAAGGCGATCCGTCGCTCGCGGGCGGGCCTCAAGGATCCAAAACGCCCCACCGGTTCGTTCATCTTCCTCGGCCCCTCGGGCGTCGGCAAGACCGAGCTCGGCCGCACGCTGGCCGAGTTCCTCTTCGGCGACGAGGAGGCCATGGTCCGCATCGACATGACCGAGTACATGGAGAAGCACTCCGTGTCGCGGCTGGTGGGGTCGCCTCCCGGCTACATCGGCTACGACGAGGGCGGACAGCTCACCGAAGCGGTGCGGCGCAAGCCTTACAGCGTGCTGCTGCTCGACGAGATCGAGAAGGCCCACCCCGATGTCTTCAACATCCTCCTCCAGATCATGGAGGACGGCCGGCTCACCGACAGCCAGGGGCGTACGGTCGACTTCCGCAACGCGATCGTGATCATGACCTCGAACGTCGGAGCGTCGGAGATCGCGAGGAACACCGGCATCGGCTTCACGGTCGG
>JACCUE010000156.1 GCA_013812005.1 Thermoleophilaceae bacterium | reverse complement strand
ATCAGCAGCACGTCGGCGTCGGCCTGGACCATCAGCGAGAACGCCAGCCTCACCTGCATGCCGGAGGAGTAGTTCTTCAGCTTGAGGTCCAGGAAGTCCTCCAGCTCCGCGAACTCGATCACGGCCTTGAAGCGGTCGCGTGCCCCCCGCGGGCTCATGCCCATCATCACACCGTTGATGACCACGTTGTCGAACGCGGACATCTCCTGGTTGAAGCCCACGCCGAGCTCGATGAAGGGCACGAGACGCCCGGCCACGCTCATCCGGCCGGCGTCTGCTTGGTAGATGCCGGCCAGGCACTTGAGCAGAGTGCTCTTGCCCGATCCGTTGCGGCCGACGATCCCGAAGAACTCGCCCTTCTCGATCTCACAGGAGACGTTGTGGAGCGCATGCAGGTCGTGCACCGGCACCCGGCGGAACGGGTGCATGGCGCGCTCCTTGAACGTCATCACGTGCTGTCGTGGCACGCGGAAGGTCTTGCTGACCCCCGCGACGTCCACTGCGAGGGCGCGCGCATCCATGTGGTCGAAGGGTAAGGGACGCGACCGGCGCAGAACGATCCGGCTACCTCGCCGAATCGTTCGCGTCAACGCTCAGTCGAGCCGGCGGAGCACCTTGTAGGCCGCACGGACCGGGCCCCCGAGCCGACCGCCCTTGACTCGTTCGCGCAGGCGCTCCTTCAGCGCTTCCGTGCCGCGCTTGAGTCTCGAGGCGGGCATCGCGAGCACGGCGAAGCCGCACTCCACGTTCACCGTGTGCACCTCCGCGCCGCAGAGTCGCTGCACGTCTATCACCACATGGGGATCGCCTGACCTCACGAGATAGGAGTTCGGGCCCACCTCGCGCATGCCGCTCATGTTCAGCCTCGCCAACTCGGCCGGCTTGTCGAAGTCGAGCACACGGCTGTCCGAGGAGTCACGCAGATGACAGCGCAGGCGCAGCCAGTCGATGCGCAGCACGCAGGGCGAGCTCGCCAAGTCCACGCGCACCCGCCGCACGGCGTCCCCCGCCACGGTGCCCCGGGCGTACGAGAGCCCGGCGCGGTTGCGTCGGGACGGGGCGATGACCATGCCTTCCCGCCGGAAGCCCCAGCCGCGGTCGCAATAGATCTTCACGGGACCCGTCTCGAGCGGTGAGGAGAACCCCTCCCAGGGCACCAGCCCGGTCGAGACGGCCTCCACGGCTCTCGACAGGTGCTCGTCGTGAAGGGCCGCGAGGCCGAACGGCCAGTAGATGTCGGTCATCGCCGCCTTGAGCAGCGTCCGCGGCTCGAGGTAGCGCGCGGCCTTGGCGGAAGCGGGGGAGACCAGCGGGTCGAGGCCGGCCGAGCCGAAGTTCTCGTCGTGCAGCCAACCGGCGAACAGTGCGGCCTCGTCCACCGTGGGCGCGGTCATGGCGCGCACGAGGATCGAGCGCAGACGATCCTGGCCGTAGTCGTGTAGGGGTGCGAGCGCGTAGGGCGTCGTGGTCCGGTAGCGAATCCATTCCCGCTGGAAGGCGGCTATGCCCTTCTGAGCCGCCTCGCGTTGCGCGCTCTGCACCGGCAGCTGCTCGGCAGTCTCCAGGACGGGGTCGAGGTTGGCGTCGAGCCCGGTCTGGGACCCGTGGTCGGGCATGCAGATCTGCTCGAGCAGCTCCGGGCTGCGCATGAAGGCGTCGACGGGCCCGGTCGGGCGGCCGGCGTTGGCCAGATAGCCGTGCACGTCGGCACCGTCGATCATGCGCTCCGCCGCGCGATCGGTGGTGATCAGGTAGAGCCCTTTGGTGCGCAGCTCGGAACCCGCCTGGCGCAGGAGCCCATCAGCCAGGGTCTGGATCGTGGCCCCCCAGCCGAGGTCGACGAGCACCAGGCGGTCCTCGCCGGGTGGGCACACCTTCTCGAGGTAGCGCACGATCCGCCCGCGCAGCTCACCGCTCTGAGCGACGACGCGTGCGCGCAGCTCCGGGTCGAGCACGATCTGCTCGGTCAGGCGCTCGGGCATCCTGGGTTGATGAAGCCGGGCGCTCGGGATGTGCTCGAAGCCGGGCACCTCGCCGGGATCGATGCCGAGCGTGGCGCAGAGCTCGGCCACCGAAGGCATGTTCCGGCGCTCGAAGAGCGAGTACAGCTCCTCGGCCGTTCCCTCGACGATCGACGCGCGAGCACACAACTGGCGCGACAGCCAGATCGGCTCGGCCTCCACCGGGGAGGACACCGAGGGAGCGGCCGCGTTCACCAGCTTGGCCAGCAGCCTGCCCTCGCGCATCATGCAGAACGCCTTGCTCGCCCCGGCCTCAGCGGTCCGCTCCTGGACCCAGTCGGCGAAGCCCGTCAGCGGCGGGCCCAGCGAGGCCGCGCCGAAGGACCAGAAGGGCTGCAGCTCAGCCGGCTGGTTCTCGCCTTCGACCCTGTGCAGAACCTTGGAGCGCAGAGCGGTCAGCCCATAGTCCCCGTGGTAGGGGTTGAGCGGCGACTCGGCGTGCGCGTCCTCCCGATGGATCATCCTCGCAAGTCCCTCGGGGCGGCGCTCGAAGTAGACACTCTGAATCCCGTTGCGGCCGGCAGCCGTGACGTCGGCGTCGCGGTTGTCGCCCACGTGGATGATCTCCTTGGGCTTCACGCCCAGCTCCTCGATCACGTGGCGCCAGAGCCCGCCGCCCTTCCCGATCCCATATGACGAGGACGGGAACACATGGCCGATGTCGAGGCTTGAGGTGGGGGGCACGGCAAGGAACGAACGCATGTGGGTCTCGGAGAAGTAGGTGTCGGACACGCACACGACGCGCATGCCCTTCTCCCCCGCCAGGCGCGCCAGTTCGACCACGTCGAGGTCGGGCACCAGGAGGCTGCGCTCCACCTCGACCTCTCGCTGCATCAGCTCGTCGAGGCCTATCCGCAGCACCCCGGGCGGCATCAGCGAGCAGATGTCGCGCAGCGTGACCTCCACCCCGCGACCACCCTCTTGGCGCACCTTGCGCGCCCGCACTTCCGCACGCTGGCGCAACAGCGCGAAGGCGCTGCCATCGATGTCCGGCGCAAGCAGACCCTCGAACTGAAGCTGGGAGCCCAGCACGAAGAAGGCGTTGATCGGCTCCGGCACCTTCCGCCACAGGAGCGTGTCGAAGCAGTCGAGCGAGAGCACGGAGAACCGCCCGCCGACGACGGCTTCGACCGCGGCCCGAAGGCGAGCGTCCGTAGCGGCGGGAAGCGATTCCCGGGCCGTGCGACGCGTGAACGCGCCTACCGTGCCGGCCGCGGCGCCTCCCGGCCGGGGCCCGGTGGGCGTTGTGGGGGTGCTGTGCTCCGGCATGGCTCTGGGGAGCCGCAGGCTAGCAGTGGGCAAGGGGCGCTACGCTGGCACGCCTCGTATGCTGGCGCCGCCCCTCCTGCTCCACTCGCTCACCGAGTTCCGAGACCTCATCCTGTCCTGCCTGGATGCCGCCGAGGCCCGCACGGTGCTCGAGATCGGCTCGGAGTCCGGTGCCTTCACACGCGAGCTGCTGACGTTCGCTGCCACGCGCGACGGCGAAGTGTGGTGCGTGGAGCCCTATCCGACACTCGAGGTCGAGCAGCTCGACGGAGGCGAGCCCCGCTTCCATCTGATCGCCGGCCGTAGCCCCGAGGCGCTCGAGGGCGTCGAGTCCTGTGACGCCTACATCGTCGACGGCGACCACAACTACTGGACGGTGTCCCGGGAGCTCGAGCACGCCTTGAGCGACCGCGACCCGGCCCGCGCCCCCCTCGTCGTGCTGCACGACGTCTCGTGGCCCTCCGGCAGGCGCGACCAGTACTACGCCCCCGACGCTCTGCCCGGCGGCGCGGTGCATCCGCACTCTTGGGACCACGGCTCTTTGCCGGGGGAGGAGAACGCTGTCCGAGGAGGGCTGCGTGGGAACGGCGCGTTTGCGATCGCTCTCAAGGAGGGCGGTGAGCGCAACGGCGTCCGCACGGCGGTCGAGGACTTCGTGGCCGAGCGCGAGCACCTGCGGTTCGTGCACGTGCCCTCGATCTTCGGGGTCGGGTTCGTCTACTCGGAATCGGCTCCGTATGCCGGGGCGCTGGCCGCCCTGCTCGACCCACTGGACGCCAACCCGCTGCTCGAGCGCGTGGAGCGCAACCGCATGGACCTGTACACGAAGGTCATCGAGCTGCAGGATGCGGCGTCGGACGCGGGCCTGCGGCAGGGCCGCCTCATAGCCGAGTACGACCGCAGCCTCACCGCCGCCGAAATCGAGGCCGCGGAGCTGCGCATCGAGCTCGCGAAGCTGCGCGAGAGCGCCAAGACCGCTTAGGGTTCGCCCATGGCCTTCGACCTCATCACCGGCTTCCCGGGCTTCATCGGCCGCCGCCTGGTCATGCGGCTGCTCGACGAGGACGAGGGAGCCCGTCTGGTCGTCCTGGTCGAGAAGCGCATGCTCGACTATGCGCGCGAGGCCGTCGCGGCCATCGACGCCGAGCGCATCGCGGTGCTCGAAGGCGACATCGCCGACCGTCGGCTCGGCCTCTCGGACGACGACTACGAGCGGCTGCGCTCGGAGGTCAGGCGCGTC
>JACCUE010000148.1 GCA_013812005.1 Thermoleophilaceae bacterium | reverse complement strand
CGCCAAGAGACGGCTCGCCGAACCGCTCTAGCGCGTCCCGCGCTTCAGCACGCGGGGCCGACCGCCAGATCGGGCTTGCGCTTGTTCGCGCTCAGAACGCTGTCACGCCCCTGCTCGGCGGGCGGCTTGGCGCACGGCGGCACGACGATCGTCGACGCGTTCGACCCCTCGGTCAGGAGCAGCTGAGACTCGGCTATCACCCCGTCGGACTCAATCCTGCCCTCCGCGTCCTTTGCGAGGCGCTTGCTGTCCCCAAGTACGAACGCGGCCGACGGGATGCTGCCCTCGGCGTTCGTCGATCCCGTCTTCGCGGGCTGGCAGTGCGGCACGAGCAGCGTGCGGACGCCGCTCCCCGCCGGGAGCTGAACCGTGGTCGCCCCGGGAGTCGGCTTGCCGCCCGCGGCGTTGCGGGCCGTGGCGCTCACCGGCGTGTTGCAGGGCGGGACCACGACCGTCCGGGACCGGCTGGCGGGCAGCACCACGGCGCGTGCGCTGACCGGGGGGATCGGGGCGGCCTTGCTCTTCTTCTTGCTGCCGCCCATCACGAGCACGCCGATCCCCACGACGAGGATCAGCGCCACACCGGCGATCAACGGCGCCTTCTGGAACGGCATGCCGGGCCCTAGCTGCTACTGCTGCTCGTCATTTGCACCGTGCAGGGCGGCGCGGTCACGGCCCCCTGGCGCCGGGCGCCCGGCAGCACGGCATTGGGCCCGCCGGACTGGCCCCCGGAGCTGCTGGAGCTCATCAGCACGAGGCACGGCGGCACGATGAGCTTCGTGACGTTGCTGTTCTTGGGCAGGAGCAGCTGATTGGGCGGCGGGCTCTCCTGGCTGGCCGCGGAGCCTGTGCCGCCGGGGCTGAGCAGGACCGTGCTCGAGCCACCCGCGCTCTTCTCCGCGCCCTGCATGCACGGCTGGATGGCGATCGTCTGGTCGAGCGCGCTCTGGGGCACCACGACCTGGTTCGAGCCGGGAGGAGTCCGCGTCGTCTGCTGTTGCGTCTTCGCCAAGCCGCACGGCGGGACCACGATGGTCAGGGCAGCGCTCTGCTTGGGGATCACCACAGTGCGCACGCCGGGCGCCATCAGCGCCGTCGCCACGGGGTCCGTCGGCGGCTTTGGCGTCGCGGTCGATCCCCCGCCGCAGGCACTGATGCCGAGCGCTCCCACGAGACACGTCGACACCGCCACCCGGAACACTCCGCTGCTTGCCACCGCATCTCCCCATTCGCTGTTTGGCAGAACGTTGACGCGGCCTTCGAGCGCTGTACCCCATGCGCCCGATCAGTGACGTCAATGCGCCATAAAGCTACCGCAACCAGGCAACCCCCGCCGCTACCCTCCGGGGACTGCTAAGACGTCGAGCGAGAACAGAGGCTCCTTCCTTGCGCATTCCGACTATCGCTCGCATGCCCGGCTCTCGCCCACCCGTTGCTCGAGCCGAGCTCGGGGGGTCCGGCGGCGATGTCGCAGGCGGGCGGTCGAAGCGCCTGCGAGGAACGCTCCGACGCGGAGTCGAGCTCATGGTGCTGGTGGGGTTCGCCGTCGCGCAGCCGGCATTCGAGGTGATCTCCGAGACGCCCGAGTTCTTCGCGCTGCGGGCGTCCTCGGGGACCGAAGTGATCCTGTTCGCCCTCGCCATGGTCGTCGGCATCCCGGCTGCCCTGCTCGCCCTGGAGCTCCTCGCGAGCCTCGCCGGCCGGTCGGTGGCGCGTGCACTGCACCTGGGATTCGTCGCGGTCCTCTCGGCGGTGTTCGCAGCCGGGCTGGTGCAGGCCGTCGCGGGCGATCTCTTCGGAGGTGGCGATCGTGCGCTCTCCGGTTGGATCGTGCTGGCCGGCGCCCTCTTGCTCGGCATCGCGCTGGCGCTGGCCTACAGCCGCTTCCGAACCGTGCGCACGTATCTCCTTGTCCTTGCACCGGCGCCGTTGGTCTTCCTTGTCCTCTTTCTCATCGATGCGCCGACCGGACGGGTCGTTCTGCCGCCGGCGCCGGTGGTCGCGAAGCCGGCGCCGGTGGTGATGCTCGTTTTCGACGAGTTCCCGGTCGCCTCGCTGATGGATGCACGGCAGCAGATCGATGCCGAGCGATATCCCAACTTCGCGAAGCTCGCGCGCGATGCGACCTGGTATCGCCGCACGACCACGGTCTCGGACCTGACCACCTCAGCCGTGCCGGCAATCCTGACGGGCAGCCTCCCGCCGCCCGGCACAGCGCCCACCGCCGCGGAGCAGCCGCGCAACCTCTTCACACTGCTGCGCAACTCCCACCGTCTTCGTGCCGCCGAGACCTTCACGAGCATGTGCCCCGCGGGATCGTGCGGCGACGCGGGCCAGGGTGCCCTTCCGCGACGAGTCCTCGCGTCGGTGACCGACGGGGTTGAGATAGCGGCTCATGCTGCCGCCCCCCCTGACCTCGAGCCCTGGCTCGGGGACTTGGGAGAGGGCGTCGACCTCGGCGAAGCAGTCGACCCCTTCGGGCGTCTCATCGGGGGCCTCCAACGCACCGAGAAGCCGGAGCTCCACTACGTCCACATGCTGCTCCCGCACTACCCCTGGATCCGGCTGCCGTCCGGCCGCTTCTACGAACGTGCGGCGCCGCTGGATCTGCCGCGCGGGTTTCAGGCGGGTGCGGTCCAGCGATGGGACCCGGACCCGTGGCTGGTGCGCCAGGCATGGCACCGGCATCTGCTGCAGGTTGCATATCTCGACAGGATGCTCGGGCGCCTCCTTCTCCGGTTGCGAGCGGTCGGCATGTATGACCGGTCTCTCGTGGTCGCCGTAGCCGATCACGGCGTCAGCTTCGCTCCCGGCGAGCCGATGCGCGACGTCACGCCTTCCAACGCCCAGGACATAGCGTTCGTGCCGCTCTTCATCAAGGCTCCGAGACAGCGCCGGGGGGCGGTGATCGACGTACCTGCGCGGACCACGGACATCCTCCCGACGATCATGGAGATGCTGGGCGGGCGGGTCCCATGGGAGATCGAGGGCCGCTCCCTGACCGGTCGTCAGCCGCGACCGCGACCTTCGGTCACGATCACGAGCTCGCGGCTGCCGCCGGTCACTGCGTCCGCCGCGAAGCTCGACCGGAGGTTTCGCGACGCCCTCGAGCGACGCATCCGCATGTTCGGCACCGGGGCCGACGGCCCCGACCTCGTGGACCAGGAGCACCATCCCGAGTGGATCGGGCGCCGACTCGAAGATCCGAGGGTGAGGCTCGGAGGGCCCGCCGCGGTGCGGATCGAGCAGAGGAGACAGCTGGAGCGGGTCTCGCGCGCCTCCGGTCTTGTCCCGGCTCTCTTGACCGGCAACGTGCTGGAGCAGGTGCCCGCAGGTCGCGAGCTCGTTCTGACCCTCAACGGCCGCGTTGCGGCGGTCGTTCCGATCAACCCTTGGTGGACGGGCCCACCCAGGTTCTCGGCCATCTTCCCTGAGCGCCTGCTTCAGCAGGGCGCCAACTCGGTGAGGGCTTTCTGGACCGGGTAGGTCCCGACGGCCGTCCTCAAGCCTCCCCCCTGGCTTGACGGTTTGGGACATTCCGTTACGGGCACAGTTACCCTTCAGCTCCTTACGGCCGAATAACCCCCGCCCGGCATCACGATCTTCACGCTCGGCTGGATAACGAGCCCTAGCATCGCTGATCCAGGCCGTCGTGAGCCCGGTTGTGACCCAAGCGGCCGTCCCTGCCCACCGCTGTCGATGGGCGGTTCGGAGCTCCACATGTCTATGAAAAGGAGGCCGACTCGTATGAGTCAGTCCCAGCAGAAGGTTGTGCAGTATCTCAACGAAGCCCACGCCACGGAGGTCGGTTTGACCCGTGTGCTGCAGTCGCAGATCGCTATGACCCCCAGAGGGTCGTATCGCAGCGGGCTGGAGAAGCACTTGACCCAGACGCGCGACCACGCCGAGCGAGTGCAGAGGCGGCTGAGCGATCTCGGCTCTGGCAACAACCCGCTCCAGGTCGCAGTCGGGGCGGCCGGGGGTGTGATCGGCCAGGTGCTGGCGTTCGCGAAGACCCCCGTCGACCTCGTTCGCGGCAGCGGCGGGGAGGAGAAGGTGCTCAAGAACGCCAAGGACGCCTGCGCCACCGAAGCGCTCGAGATCGCGACCTACACCGCGCTCGAGCGCCTCGCCCGCTCGGTCGGCGACACGAAGACGGCCGATCTGGCCGCCTCGATCCGCTCAGACGAACAGAAGATGCTCGACAGCGTGCTCGGGGAGATTCCCAAGCTCACCGATGCGGTGGTCGGGGCCGAGGTCGAAGGCAACGGCTCCTATGACCTCTCGAAGACGGGCGCGGCCGACGCGGTGCGCGACGCCGGCGAGAAAGCCAAGAAGACCGCCGGCGGCACGACCGCCCGGACAAAGCGCGGCGCGCGCCAAGCTCGCAAGGTGCCGGGCGTCGCCCAGGCCGAAGGACAGGCCAAGGGCGCGGTGGCATCAGAGGAAGACCTCGCGATCGCCCGCTACGACAAGCTCACGGCTGACGAGATCATCGGCAAGCTGAGCGAGCTCTCCCAGATCGACCTGGCGAAGGTCGACTCCTACGAGCGAAAGCAGCAGAACAGGACCACGATCCTCGACAAGGTCACCTCGCTGCGCGGGGAAGAGCCGTGGCCGGGCTACGACGAGCTGTCCGTCGCCGAGATCGAGTCCGTGCTCGGCGAGGGTGACGACGACCGCGCGAAGGAGGTCCGCACCTACGAGCGGGCACGCAAGAACCGCGCCGGCGTACTCAAGGCCACCGAGCGCGACCTGGCCAACGCGTAACAGCACCGAGCCGGGCCACAGGGGACCGTCACCTCGAGGGGGGCGGTCCCCTCGAGGGAGCGGTGTGCCCGACCGAGCCGAAGAGCTGGTGAGCCGGTAGGTCGCGCATCGCCTCTCCCGGTCGGGAAGGGCGTCACGAGCTCGTCCCTGCGTGCCGACCGGGCGCTATTCCACGTCGTGGACCTTGAAGAGGTTGGTTCCTCCGGCGCGCCCCGGTGGCAGCCCCGCCGTGATGCCGATCTTGTCGCCCTTCTCGGCCAGCCCCTCCTCCACCGCCGCGGTGGCGCACTCCTCGAGCAGGTCCATGGTGTCCGTGGCCTCCTCACGCATGGTGGCCCTCACCCCCCATAGGAGCGTGCAGCGGCGCATGACCGCGGGATCGGTGCACAGCGCGAGCACGGGAGCCCTGGGCCGGTAGGAGGACACCAGCCTTGCGGTGGTGCCCGACCGGGTGGGGCAGACGATCGCCTTCAGGCCCAGCTGGTAGACCGCCCCCACCGCCCCGAAGGCGATGGCGTGGTGCTGGTTGCTGGCCTGCGGGCCCCGCTCGGACAGCCAGCGGCCATAAGGCAGCTCGCGCTCGGTGGCACGGGCGATCTGGGACATCATGTGCACCGCCTCGACCGGATGGTTGCCGACCGCCGTCTCCTGGGAGAGCATCACCGCGTCGGTCCCGTCGAAGATCGCGTTGGCCACGTCGGCCACCTCGGCGCGGGTGGGCCGGGGGGAGTTGACCATCGACTCGAGCATCTGGGTGGCGGTGATCGCCGGCACGGCCCTGCGCCCGGCCAGCACCAGCAGGCGCTTCTGCACGAGCGGCACCTGCTCGATCGGCAGCTCGATGCCCAGGTCGCCGCGGGCGATCATGATCGCGTCGGCCGCGTCGATGATGGCCTCCGCCGAAGCGGCCGCCTGCGGCTTCTCGATCTTGGCGATCAGGGGGATCCCGCTGCCTCGGGAGGCGAGATGCTCGCGCACCGGCTTGAGGTCGTCGGCGCTGCGCACGAAGGAGAGCGCAAGCATGTCCACGCCCATCTCCAGTCCCGTGTCGATCAGATCCAGGTCGTCCGCGCTGATCGTGGGCAGGGAGGTGGTCACGTTGGGCAGGTTGAGCCCCTGGCGCGAAGCCACGATGCCTCCCACCTCGACCTCGGTCGCCACCTCCTCCGGGCTGATGGCGCTCACCCGCAGCCGGATCGCTCCGTCGGCCAGATAGATGACGTCGCCGGTCTGCACCAGGTCCGACAGGCCGTGCCACGCCACCGGCAGGCATTCCGGGCCACCCTCCACGGCACGAGTGGTGAGGACGAGCGTGGAACCGGTGCGCACCTCGGTGACCCCTCCGGCCACCGGGCCGATCCGCAGCTTGGGACCCGGCACGTCGCCCAGGATCGCCACCCTCCTGCCCACCTTCTCCGCGGCTGCCCGGATGCGCCGGGTGGTCTCAGCGTGCGAGTCCGCGTTCCCGTGCGCGAAGTTGAGCCGGGCCACGTCCATGCCCTCCTCGACCATGCGCTCGAGCACGGCCGGATCGCCGGAGGCGGGGCCGATGGTGGCAACGATCTTGGTGGAGCGCATCACGCGCCCAA
>JACCUE010000143.1 GCA_013812005.1 Thermoleophilaceae bacterium | reverse complement strand
GGCGCGTCGGAGTGCTGCTCGGTGTCCCAGTTCTTCGACGAATCCTCCTGGGCCTGCTTGGGCTCCTGGTCCTGTCCGTCGTGGGCCTCGGCCGCCTCTTCCTCGTCGCGATCCTTCGTCTTCTCGTCGTCAGTCATGCAGACCTCTTTCCCATCGGGCGTGGTTCTACTCGTCGCCGGTGCCGAACGGCCCGGGCGCGCCGGAGTGCTGGTCGGTGTCCCAGGTGGTTGAAGAATCCTCCCGGGACTGGTCGGGCGCCTGATTCTGGCCACGGCCGCCGTGGGCGGCCTTCTCCTTGGGCTTGGGCTCGCCGTGCTTGGGATGTCGATCGTCGTCGGTCATTACCCGTGGTACGGGTGAGGCGGGTGGCGAGATCAGAGCTCAGTCGTAGCTCAGCGAATCGTTGGACAGGCTGAGCACGACGATGGCCAGCAGCAACAACCCGATGATCGCCGCCGTGACGGCGGCGGTGCCGGCCGAGAGCAGCACTCCCGCCACCGGCCCCCTGCCCCGGCGAATCACCGCGAGGCCGGTGGCCAGGGCGGCCACCGACAGCGGAGCCATGTAGGCGAAGGTGACCCACCCATCACCGCTGGCTCCCACGACGGCCAGCGCGAGGAAGGCGAGGACCGTGCCGGCCACCGCCAGCAGGGGGTTCACGATCAGCGCCCGCAGCCACGGCAGTTCTCGGCGCTCGGATGTCACGGTGCAGAGGCTAGCTCCGGAGGAGGCGCAGAAGCGTGCGCGAGCCGCCCTCGCGCAGCCGGCCTGCGAGGTAACCGCCGCCACCGCCGACGATGCCGATGCCCGCGGCGGCTGCTGCGATCCGCAGCCGCCGGCGTAGCTGGTCGAAGCGCATGATCCGCCAGCCCCTCTCGCGCGCGATCCGCTCGAGCTCCGTGTCCGGGTTCACGGCCACCGGGTGGCCCACCGCCTCGAGCATCGGCAGGTCTGACTCCGAGTCGGAGTAGGCGTAGGAGGCTAAGAGGTCGATGCCGCGCTCGGCCGCCACACCAACGATGGCCTGGGCCTTGCCCGAGCGATAGGTGAACGGCCCGTCCGGCTCACCCGTGTAAACGCCGTTGATCACCTTGGAGCGGGTGCCGATCCCGCCGTCGAGCACCAGCACGTGCGCCATCAGCTCCGCCATCTCGTGCGAGGCGGCGGTCACGATGAAGGCGGGCCGGCCCGCGTCCTGGTGGTCATACGCCGTGCGCAGCACCTCGGGATAGATCCGGGGCAACACTCCCGCCAGCACGCCGGGGCTCAGGCGCTGCAGCTCCTTCACGGGGATGCCGGCGATGGCGTCGAGGATCCGGTCGCGGATGTCCTCGCTGGCGGCGTCTGTCGAGCCCTCGAGACGAAATCTGACGTTGGCCCACAGGTCCCCGAGCAACTCCCTGCGGCCGATCATCCCCGAGCGGTAGGCCGCCCGGGCGAAATGGACGCCGGACGAGCCCTCGATGAGGGTCTTGTCGAGGTCGAAGAAGGCGGCGCCGCGGTCTTCTGACATGCGACCGAGGGTAATCGGGACGCCGAGCCGAGCTCAGCCGCCGTTGACCTCCACGATCACCGCGTCGCCCTGACCGCCACCCGAGCAGATGGCCGCCACGCCGAGGCCGCCGCCGCGGCGCCCGAGCTCGCGCACCAGGCTGGCGAGGATGCGGGCCCCAGACGCGCCGATCGGGTGGCCGAGGGCGATCGCGCCGCCGTTCACGTTTACCTTGGACTCGTCGGCCCCGAGCATGCGCAGCGAGTTGATCGCAACCGAGGCGAACGCCTCGTTGATCTCGAACAGGTCGATGTCCTCGAGCTCGATGCCGGCCTTCTCCAGCGCAAGCCTGGTGGCGTTCGCGGGCGTGCGCGCGAGGTAGGGGAAGTCGTCGGCCACGGCGGCCTGGGCCACGATCGTGCCCAGCACCGTCTTGCCGTTGGCCTTCGCCCACTCTTCGCTGGCGAGCACCACGGCGCCGGCGCCGTCGTTGACGCCCGGGGAGTTGCCCGCGGTGTGCGAGCCCTCCTTGGCGGTCAGGCCCGGAAGCTTGGCCAGGGACTCGAGCGAGGACTCCCGCCGCGGGGCCTCGTCGATCTCGACGACCGTGTCGCCCTTCCGGGAGCTGATCGTGACCGAAACGATCTCCTCAGGCAGCCTGCCCTCGTCGGTGGCCTGGATCGCCAGCTCGTGGCTGCGCAGCGCCCACCTGTCCATGTCCGCGCGGGTGATCTCGAGCTCATCCCCCACCTCGGTGGCCTCCGCGAACATCTGCTTGCCGCTGAAGGGGTTGGTCAGGCCGTCATGCACCATCGCGTCGAGCATCTTGGCGTCGCCCATCCGGTAGCCGAAGCGGGCCTTCTCGAGCATGTACGGCGCGTTTGACATCGACTCCATGCCGCCCGCTACGGCCACGTCCAGGTCCCCCGCCCGCACTGCCTGATCCACCATTCCGGCGGACCGGATCCCGGAGGCACAGACCTTGTTCACGGTCTCCGAGGAGACCTCCTTTGGAATCCCGCCCTTGATCTGGGCCTGCCGCGAGGGCACCTGGCCCTGGCCGGCCTGGAGCACCTGGCCGAAGACGACGTGCTGCACCTCGTCGGGCGAGACCTCCGCGTTCTCGAGCGCGGCGGCGATGGCGTGGCCCCCCAGATCGGTCGCCGCGAGCGAGGAGAGCGCGCCGCCCATCTTGCCGAAGGGGGTGCGGGCGCTACCGAGGATCACGGTCTTGGGCATGGGCGAACTGGTCTCCCTTGGGGCGGTTCGGGGGTCGCGGAAGATACTGAAGCGCCGCCGGGCGCAGGGCGAAGCGCCCACGGAGCGCGGGAAGCGGTCCTCGGGCGCCCCTCCCTAGACTCACCCGCATGCCCGCGATCACAGTCAGCGCCCGCAGCGGCGCGCCCGAGGAGACCGCCGCCGACACCCGCGTGGTGGCGCTGTTCGAGGGCGAGAAGCTGGCCGAGGCGCACCTCCAGGAGCTGGTCGACCTGGGCGAGGCCAAGGCCGGACTGCGCAAGGTGGCCTCCGACCACGAGGACGCTCCCGGCGGCGGGCGCCGGCGCGTGCTGATCGCCGGGCTGGGCAAGCGCGAGGAGCTGAGCCCCGAGAAGGCCCGCGTGGCGGCCGCCGCCGTGGCCGGGAGGGCCAAGGAGCTCGGCTCGGTCTCGCTTTCCTGGGCCGCGCCTGACGGAGTGGCAGGGGCGCTGGTCGAGGGAACGCTGCTCAAGCTCTACTCCTTCGACCGCTTCAAGTCCAAGAAGGACGATCCGGACGAGCCCGACAATGGCTTGGAGTCGCTGGAGATCGCCGGCTCCGATGTGGATCCGGACGAGGTGGAGCGGGGCAGAGTCGTGGCCGTCGCCCAGAACGCGGCGCGCGACCTGCAGAACCTACCCTCCAACGTGGCCGATCCCCTGTTCCTGGCCGGCCGCGCGGAGGAGATCGCCGCGCAGCACGAGAACCTCGAGCTCGAGCTGCTCGACCGGGCCGAGATCGCCGCCCGCGGCATGGGGGCCTTCGCAGCGGTGGCCAAGGGGACCGACAGCGAGCCGCGCCTGATCGTGCTGCGCTACCGCGGCGGCGACAACGGCCCGCACCTCGGCTTCGTCGGCAAGGCGGTCACCTTCGACACGGGTGGGATCTCGCTCA
>JACCUE010000124.1 GCA_013812005.1 Thermoleophilaceae bacterium | reverse complement strand
AGCGCGATCAGGAACAGATTGAGCCCGTCGACACCGAGCTGGTAGCGGATGCCGAGCTCGGAGATCCAGTTGTCGTCGGTCACGTACTTCAGGCCGGCGGTACCGGGGTCGTAGTCGGCGATCATCGCGATCGCGTAGCCGAGCACGCCGACCGTTGCGCCCACCACGACCCAGCGGCCCACGCGCGCGGGCAGCAACGCCGCCAGCACCGCTGCCGCCAGCGGCAGAAAGACGACGATCGAGAGGTGGATGCTCAGCATCAGCTCGACACGATCAGGAAGTAGAGGATCAAGCCGCTCACACCCACCAGCAGCAGTGCGGCATAGGAGCGCAGCTCACCCGTCTGGATCGAGCGCGCGAGAGAGGTGCCGGCGCGCACGAGCCCGACGGTGCCGCCCACGAGCACGCCCTGCACGATCGTGCTCTCGACGACGGTGCGCCCGAAGCGCCCGAAGGCGGCCACCGGGCGCACGATCGCGCCGTCGAAGATCTCGTCGAAGTACCACTTGTTGATCAGCACGCGGTGCACACCCGCGAAGCGCTCGCGTGTGGCCTGCCGCGCCTGCGGGTCGCCCATGAAGTAGCGGTAGGCGGCGCTGAGGCCGATGATCGCGACCGCCCCGCCGACGGCGAGGCCGACCCACTCGCCGGAGGTCGAGGGGTGCACGTCGGCGAAGCGCGAGCCCTCGAAGGTGGGCTCGAGAAAGTGCTCGAGCGTGTCGGTCACGCCGGGGATGCCGAGCGCACCGGCCACCACGGCCAGCAGGGCCAGCGGCGCCATCGCCGCCTTCATCGGCCATTCGCGCTCGGCGATGTGGTGCTCGGCACCGGGGAAGCCGACATCGGTGTCCTCCTCCTCGCCCGTGGCCGGGTTGGCATGGGATCCGTGGGCCATGTGGCCCTTCTCGAGCTCCGCGGCCTCGGGCACGGGGGCGCCGAGGAACACCCGGAACACCATCCGGCCGGCGTAGAAGGCGGTGAGCACCGCGGCGATGTAGCCGACGACGCCGAGCACCGCGTACAAGCCCCCTCGCTCGAGTGCGTAGGCCAGGATCTCGTCCTTGGAGAAGAACCCCGAGAACAGGGGGAAGCTGGCCAGGGCCAGCGCTCCGATCGTGAAGGTGACGAAGGTGAAAGGCAGCGCCTTGCGAAACCCGCCCATCCGGTCCAGCGACTGGATGCCGCCCAGGGCCCCGATCACCGAGCCCGCGCCCATGAACAGCAGTGCCTTGAAGAAGGCATGGGTCATCAGGTGGAAGAGCCCGGCTCCATAGGCGCCCACCGACACTCCGAGCACCATGTAGCCGATCTGCGACATGGTCGAGTAGGCGATCACCCGCTTGAGGTCGGTCACGACCAGGGCCACCGACGCCGCGAAGATGAGCGTGGCCGTGCCCAGGATCGCGCCCACGTCGGCGGCGGTCGGAGCGAGCTCGAACAGCGGGTGGCAGCGCGCGATCAGGTAGACACCGGCGGTGACCATCGTGGCGGCATGGATCAGCGCCGAGACGGGCGTGGGGCCCTCCATCGCGTCGGGCAGCCAGGTGTGCAGCGGCAGCTGCGCCGACTTTGCGAACGCCCCCACCAGGATCATCAGACAGGCGGCCACAAGCTTGCCGTCGTTCTCGGCGAACACCTCCGGCGCGGCCTCGAAGATGCTTGCGTAGTCCAGCGCGCCGGTGGCATCGAAGAGCAGGAAGGCGCCGATCACCAGGCCCACGTCGCCGATCACGTTGATCACGAAGGCCTTGATCCCGGCCGCGGTGGCCGTGCCACGCCGGTACCAGAAGGAGATCAGCAGGTAGGACGCCGCGCCCACGAACGCCCAGCCCACGATCAGCAGCACGAAGTTGGCCGCCAGGATCAGCAACAGCATCGAGAACACGAAGAAGTTGAGGTAGGCGAAGAAACGCGCGAACCCCTGGTCCGAGGTCATGTAGGAGATCGAGTAGAGGTGGATCAAGAAGGAGACGCCCGACACGACCAGGCACATGAACACCGAGAGTGGGTCCACGAGGATCGAGAGGTCGGCACGGAAGCCGGCGGTCTCGAGGTAGGTGTACGCCGTGCCCACCAGCGCCCGCGATTCCTCCGGTCGGTCCACCAGCTTGGTGAGCATCGCCAGCGAGGCGAGGAAGCTGACGCCGATCGAGGCGCTGCCCAGCCAGCCCGCGCTGCGCCCGGGCAGCGCCCGCCAGCCCAGCGCGATCAGCAGCGTGCCCACCAGCGGGGCGCCAAGCACGACCCAGCCGAAGTCGGTCACGTTCATCCGCGCAGCTCGTTCATCTGGTCCATGTCGATGGGCAGCCGGCGCCGGAACATCCCGACGATGATCCCGAGGCCGATCACCACCTCACAGGCGGCGACCACTATCACGATCAGCGCGAAGATCTGGCCCTCCTCGTTGCCGAGCATGCGCGAGAAGGCGACCAGGGCGAGGTTGCCCGCGTTCAGCATCAGCTCGAGGCAGAGCAGGACCACCAGCGGGCTGCGGCGGGTCATCACCCCGGCCGCGCCGATGCAGAAGATGAACGCCGACAGGACCACGTACCAGGACGTGTCCATCAGCCCGTCGCCTCCCGCGGAGTGTCGAGGTCCTCCAGGCCTCGCCGCTTGCGGGCCAGCACCACCGCGGCCACCGCCGCCAGCAGCAGCAGGAAGGAGGCGGCCTCGAAGGGAAGGAGGAACTTGGTGAGCAGCAGGTCGCCGATCGCCTCCGGCGAGCCGTAGCGCGCGTCGACCTCCGGGCCCCTGCCGCCGAGGCCGCTCAGCGAGGAGCCCACGACGGCGACGGTGATCTCCACGAAGATCGCCAGGGCCGCCAGCGGCCCGAACGCGTTCATCAGGC
>JACCUE010000210.1 GCA_013812005.1 Thermoleophilaceae bacterium | reverse complement strand
CAGCGGTCAGCCGCGGTCGCGCAGCTGACGCAGCACGAAGTGCAGGATGCCGCCGTGGCGGTAGTAGAGCCACTCGTTGGGCGTGTCGATCCGCACGCGGGCCTCGAACTCGATCTGGCCGCCGCCGTCGTCGGGCTCGGCGGTCACCCCAAGCGTCCGAGCGCCATCCTCGAGCTGCTCGAGAGTGAAGATCTCGAAACCGGTCAGGCCCAGTGAGGACACCGACTCACCATCGGCAAACTGCAGCGGCAGCACACCCATTCCCACCAGGTTGGAGCGGTGGATGCGCTCGTAGCTCTCGGCGACCACGAACCTGATGCCGAGCAGGCGCGGCCCCTTCGCGGCCCAGTCGCGTGAGGAGCCCGAGCCGTACTCCTTTCCGGCCAGCACGCACAGCGGGGTGCCCTCGTCGGCGTACTCCATGGCGGCGTCGAAGATGAAAGCCTCGGATCCATCCTTTTTCGTGTAGCCGCCCTCCGTGCCTGGCGCCAGCTGGTTGCGCAGCCGCACGTTGGCGAAGGTGCCACGCATCATCACCTCGTGGTTGCCACGGCGCGAGCCGTAGGAGTTGAACTCGCGCTGCTCCACCCCGTTCTCGACCAGGTACCTGCCGCCGGGTGTGTCCTTCTTGATCGCGCCGGCGGGTGATATGTGGTCGGTCGTCACGCTGTCGCCCAGCAGGGCGATCGCGCGGGCGCCGGCGATCCGCTCGAAGCCCTCGGGCGCAGCGGGCTCCATCCCCTCGAAGTAGGGCGCGCGCTTGACGTAGGTGGAGGCGTCGTCCCAGGCGTAGCGATCGCCCTCGGGAACCTTCAGCGAGCTCCAGTTCTCGTCGCCCTCGAACACCTCGCCGTAGCTCTTGCGGAACATGTCCGTCTGCACCGCGTACTCGACCGCGGCGTTGACCTCCTCCTGGCTGGGCCAGAGGTCGCGCAGGTACACGGGCTCACCGTCGCGGTCCTCGCCGAGCGGGTCCTCGAGCATGTCGAAGTCCATTCGGCCGGCCAGCGCGTAGGCCACGCACAGCGGCGGCGAGGCCAGGTAGTTCATCTTTACCTGCGGGTGGATACGGCCCTCGAAGTTGCGGTTGCCCGACAGCACCGAGCACACGGTGAGGTCGGCCTCCTCGATCCCGGCCGAGACCGCCTCGGGCAGCGGGCCCGAGTTGCCGATGCACGTGGTGCAGCCGTAGCCCACGAGGCTGAAGCCCAGCTCGGCGAGCGGCTGGGTGAGCTCGGCGCGGTCGAGGTAGTCGGTGACCACCTTCGAGCCCGGGGCGAGGCTGGTCTTGACCCACGGCTTTCGCTCGAGACCGCGCTCGCGCGCCTTCTTTGCCAGCAACCCCGCACCCAGCATGACCGAAGGATTCGAGGTGTTGGTGCAGCTCGTTATGGCGGCGATCACGACGGCGCCGTCCTCGAGGTCGAACTCCCGGCCGTCGAGTGACACGTGGACGCTCGAGCGCTCGAGCTCTCGGGTGGCCGCGCCGCCTGAGTGCCGGTGGGCGGGCTCGTCGTCGTCCTCGGGAGCCTGGCCGGTCATCGATGACGGTGCGTCGCTGGCCGGAAAAGTCTGGCGCGCTCCGTTACCGCCGTGGTCGGTCTTCTTGCCGTCGGCCTGATCGCGCATCTCGCCGAGGAAGTCGGAGGCCGCGCTCGAGAGCGCGACCCGGTCCTGGGGCCGCTTGGGGCCGGCCAGGCTGGGCTCCACGATCGAGAGGTCCAGCTCGAGCGTCTCGGAATAGGTGGCGTCCTGAGAGGTCTCGTCGTGGAAGAGCCCCTGCTCTTTGGTGTACGCCTCCACCAGCGCGATGCGACCCGCGGGGCGGCCGGAGAACTCGAGGTAGCGCAGCGTCTCCGCGTCGACGGGGAAGATCGCGCAGGTGGCGCCGTACTCCGGGGACATGTTGCCGATCGTGGCGCGGTCGGCCAGGGGCAGGTTGGCCAGGCCGGGGCCGTAGAACTCGACGAACTTGCCCACCACGCCGCGCTCACGCAACAGCTGGGTCACGGTGAGCACGAGGTCGGTGGCGGTCGAGCCCTCAGGCAGGGTGTTCTCGAGCCGGAAGCCCACCACCTGCGGGAGCAGCATGGACACCGGCTGGCCGAGCATCGCCGCCTCGGCCTCGATGCCGCCCACGCCCCAGCCCAACACGCCGAGGCCGTTGACCATCGTGGTGTGCGAGTCGGTGCCCACGAGCGTGTCCGGGAAGACCTGGCCATCACGGGCGGTGACCACGGTGGCCAGGTACTCGAGGTTGACCTGGTGGCAGATGCCCGTGTTGGGCGGCACCACCGAGAAGTTGTCGAACGCCGTCTGGCCCCAACGCAGGAAGGCGTAGCGCTCGTGGTTGCGCTCGAACTCGCGCTCGGCGTTCTTCTGAAAGGCCAGGCGCTCGGCGAAGGAGTCGACCTGGATCGAGTGGTCGATCACCAGCTCGACCGGCACCAGCGGGTTGATGGCGGTGGGGTCGCCGCCCAGCTCCTCCATCGCATCACGCATCGCTGCGAGGTCGACGATCGCCGGCACTCCCGTGAAGTCCTGCATCAGTACCCGGCTGGGGGCGTACGCGATCTCCTTTGAGGGCTCGTCGCCGGCGGCCCAGGTGGCCACCGACTCGATCGTCTCGGCGGTCACCGTGCGGCCGTCCTCGTTGCGCAGCAGGTTCTCCAGCAGCACTTTCAGCGAGTAGGGCAGCCGCGCCACGTCGAACTTCGACTGCAGTGCATCGAGGCGGAAGATCTCGTAGGCCTCGCCGCCCACCTCGAGGGTCGAGCGGGCGCCGAAGCTGTCGGGATGACTCACCGCCGGAACACTACCCAGCGATGGGCGACGAGCCCGTCCGGGGCGCAGCGGCGGTCAGCCGCGCTGCGGAGCGCTGATCGTCCCGTAGCTCATCCCGCCGTAGGTGTAGCTCGGCATGATCGGCCAGTGTCGCCGCCAGGCCGGGAGCTCCGAGGACGGGAACACGTTCAGCCACCGGGGGTCGGCGCGGTTGGGGTCGGCCAGCGCCTTCTCCTTGACCATCGAGTCGTACTGGTCGATCGAGTCCTCGAGCGTGTTCGAGTTGAGGATCACCTCGCGACCCATGAACTCCGCCTCCTTGCGCAGGCCCGGGATCTTCGAGAGGTGGGGGTGCCAGTTGTCCGCCGCCACCCCGTTCTCCGACGTCACCCACACGCCGTCGGGCGTGCTCAGCACCAGCGACTGGTTGCCGTCCGTGTGCCCCGGCGTCCACGCGAGCGCCACGCCCGCGCCCAGCTCGACGTCACCGTCGAGCAGCACCAGCCGATCCTCGATCACGTGGTCCATGCCGCCGGGCACGTACCAGGCCCACTGCATCGGATGAGGAGAGCGGAACGTGTCGACCTCCTTACGCTGAAGCAGGAACTTCGCGTTGGGAAAGAAGGGCGGGCGCGGCTCGCGCTCTCCCTCCACCGGCCGGTACGTGCCCATGAGGATGCGCATGTCCTGCACGTGCAGGTGATCGAAGGACACGAAGTCGATGTCCTCCGGCGCCAGGCCGCACAGCGCGAGGGCCCCGGCCACGCTGTTGAACTCCGTCGACAGCACCGTCTTGGACAGGCGCTCGCCGAAGCGCTCGATCAGCTGGGCGTAGAAGGGGGCCTCGCTGGATCCCTCGGGCACCGTGGGCTCCCAGCACAGCGTCTTGGGCTGCCCTTCGAAGTCGTCGAACTGCACGACCACGAGCCGATTGAGGATGCTCAGGTAGGGATTGGGGTTGCCGCGGGCCGCGCCGCCGAAGGCGTAGCGGGTCGGATAGCCGGCGCTCACCAGGTCGACGGTGCGCACGCCCCTGATCTGGCCCTGGCCCTTGAACCGGCGCCGGAACTCGTCGGACGCGGTGCGGATGGCGGCGAGCCGGTCGCCCCGGGGCCAGGTGGCGTTGGCCTCGTCGAACTCGTGAAAGGGCCGGACGCCGACCGCCTCGGGGCTCTCGATTGCTGCCATCGGCCAAGCCTACCCGGGGCGGATTAGGCTCCCGGCATCCACGACCTCGCCTGCGCCATCCATGTGCACTCGACCCATTCCGACGGTACGGGCACCGTGGGAGAGATCGCCCGGGCCGCGGAAGAGGCCGGCGTCGACGTGGTGCTGCTCACCGACCACGACTCGCTCGGGGCCAAGCGCTGCGGCGAGGAGGGCTGGCACGGCGGGGTGCTTGTGCTGGTGGGAGAGGAGGTCTCCCCGCCCGACCGCAACCACTACCTGGCCTTCGGCGTCGACGAGCACATCGATCACCGTGGACTTGCCCCCGCACAGGTGGTCGAGGCGGTGCGCGAGCGCGGCGGCTTCGGCTTCGCCGCCCACCCCTTCTCCGAGGGCTCTAGCCGCTTTCGGCGCCTGAGCAACTCGATGCTCTGGGAGGACCTCGGCGCCCTCGACGGGATCGAGGTGTGGAGCTTTCTGTCCGACAACGGCCAGCGGGTGGCGGGCGTTTGGGAGGCGCTGAGCTTCGTGGCACGTCCTGAGCGCTACGTGACGCGTGCACCCGAGCACAACCTCGCCGAGTGGGACCGGCTGGGCGCCAGCCGTCGGGTGGTGGGGATCGGCGGCCTGGACGCCCATCAGTTCGGCCGCCGGATCGGCGGCCGTGTGGTGCGCCTGATGAGCTACAGCCGCTCGTTTGCCCAGCTGCACACACGTGTGCTGGTCACCGAGCAGCTCACGGGCGAGGTCGAGCACGACCGTGATCAGGTGTACGAAGCCCTCCGCGCGGGGCGTTGCTACATCGCCGCGCCCCAGGTGGCGGCTCCTGCCGGCTTCGGGTTCTTCGCCGAACGGCCCGACGGCGCGCGCCTCGAGATGGGCGGCGAGGCCCCCGTCGGCAGCTGGACGCTGCACGCGCTCCTTCCACGCCCGGCCGATGTGCGCCTGCTGTGCGACGGTGACGAGGTGGCCCGCCTGCAGGCGCCGGCGCTGGCGCACGTGGCCGAGGGCCCAGGCGTGTACCGGGTGGAGGCGACCCTCGAGACCCACGGCGCCGAGCGCACCTGGATCCTCTCGAACCCGATCTACCTGCGGTAGAGAATCGGTGCGGTGCTCGCCGGAGAATCATCCGTGCGGTGCTCGGCCGAGAGCCTCCGGTGCGGTGCTCGCCGGAACGACGTTCCGGCTGCGCTCCTCCCGAGGCGATCGGCCTGCGCTCCTCCGGCAACGTTCCGGCTGCGCTCCTC
>JACCUE010000111.1 GCA_013812005.1 Thermoleophilaceae bacterium | reverse complement strand
AGCGCCACGGCGCGCTTGTCGTTGGGGTCGGGCTCATCGCCGGTGGTCGGCTCGTCGGAGCCGCAGCCGGCTGCGGCGAGGGCCAGCACGCACACGCTCAGGAGTGTCAGGATTCGGCTCTGCATCGCCGGGCAGCGTAGTGATCGGGAGATGAAACAGGTGTCCTCGCCTGCTACCGTCTGCGACTTCGGCGCGCGCGCGCCCGTTCCGCTCGACCCTCTTCCCGCAGTCTCCCGCTCGTTCAGGTCGCCGGTGTCTTGAGAAGGCCCGCGAGCAGGTGCGCTCGACCCGGTGCCCGAACCGATGAACAGACGCCTCGCGCTACTTCAAGCCGCCTTCTCCCTCGTCGCGCTTGCCGCCGTCGTATGGTGGGCCTCCCACCAGGAGGCGCCGCGCATCCCGCACGCCGGCAGCGCCCTGACGTGGCTCGCCGGGGCCGGCGCCCTGTACGCGGTCGCCACCCTCGTGCGGGCCGAGCGCTGGCATCGCATCCTGCAACTCATCGGCGTGAAGGCGGGGCGAGCCGATTGCTACGGGCTCACGACCGTCGGTTACATGGGCAACAACGTGCTCCCGGCGCGCGCGGGGGAGGCGCTGCGCGTCGTGCTCCTCGACGCCCGCGTGAACGCCGGCAAGCGCAAGCTGCTCGGCACGATCGTGGCCGAGCGCCTGCTGGACGTGGTCGCGCTCGGCGTGATCCTGGTGGTCACTGCGTACGGCGTGCTCTCCGATCGCGACGTGCTGCCAACCGACCAGCCCATCCTGATCGTCGGCTTGGGTGTCGTGGCCCTCGGCGTCGGTGCACTCGTCTTCAGCGTCCTGCGCCGCCGCGGCGCCCTCACGCGCTTCCGCGACTTCGCGCGGCCCCTGGCGGGCGCGCCCCGGGCGCTGCTCGGCCGCAACGGCGCCGTGCTGCTGGCGGGCACCTTCGGGCTGTGGGCGCTCGAGGGCGGCGTCTACCTGGCCGTGGCCCAGGCCGTGGACCTCGACATCAGCGCCTCGGGCGCCATGTACCTCGTCGCGCTCACCAACTTCGTGGCCGCTCTTCCGGCGGCGCCAGGATCGATCGGCACCTTCGACGCCGCGGTGGCCTTCGGAGCCAAGGCGCTCGGGGGAGCCAGCGCCGCTGTGATCTCCTACCTGCTGCTGCTGCGTTTCATCCTCTACGTGCCCATCACCCTGGTCGGCCTTGCGGTCATGGTGGTTCGCTACGGCGGCTGGGCCCGGCTACGTTCGGCTGCCCGCCTCCAGGCCAGCCAGGCCAGCCAGGCCTGACACCCGACGTGCGTATCTCCGCCGCTCAGCCTCTGGCGCTACGGCGTCGTGACCGGACCGCCCAAGGCAACGCCCCCGGCAGTCGATCCGGCGCCGGCGCCCTTCCCCGCAGCGAGGGACGCTCGGCGCCGGTGTGGCCGGCTCTGCTGATCTGCTTCGCACTCGCCGGCCTCACGCTCTTCTTGCCCTCAACGCCCACCTACGACCCATGGGCGTGGATCATGTGGGGCCGCGAGATCGGCCAGTTCGACCTGGTGACCACGGGTGGGCCGTCGTGGAAGCCGCTGCCGGTTGTGTTCACCACCTTCTTCTCGCTGTTCGGCTCCGAGGCGGCGCCATACCTCTGGCTCTGGGTTGCCCGGGCCGGCGGCATGTTCGCGCTGGTGATGGCCTTCCGGCTCACCCGCCGGCTCACCGGAGGCGGTCCGGCGGGCGTCATCGCAGGCGTGGCCGCGTGCGCGTTCCTTCTGACCAGCTACCAGTTCGCCCGCGACGCGGCGCTCGGCAACTCCGAACCGCTGCTGGCCGCGATCGCCCTCTGGGCGTTCCAGCGCCACCTCGACGGCCGCCGCGACCATGCTCTCTACCTCGGGTTCGCCGCCGCGCTGCTACGTCCGGAGGCGTGGCCCTTCATAGGCGCCTACGGCCTCTGGCTGTGGTTCCGCGAGCCCGAGTTGCGGCTACGGGTGGCTGCCGTCGGCGTGATGATCCCGGTGCTCTGGTTCGGACCCGAGCTGTGGGGGTCCGGCGACGCCCTCCGAGCCTCGACGCGTGCGAACGATCCCAACGCCGGCAGTGCCGCCTTCGCCGACAGCCCGGGCCTCGAGGTGGCCTACCGCTTCCACGAGCGCACGGTCTGGCCGATCGAGCTGGGCGCGCTGATCGCGGTGGTGTACGCGGCCGTGCTCTTCGTACGCGAGCGCGCCCAGCGCG
>JACCUE010000208.1 GCA_013812005.1 Thermoleophilaceae bacterium | reverse complement strand
TTCACGTGCCCGGGCGTATTGCCGAGCGAGCCCCAGTAGGAGCCGCGCGCCATGTTCAGGCCCCGCCACAGCGGCTCGCGCGGCACCGAGGCGAGCAGCCACCTCTCGGCCACCCGCGCCATCTCGGCCACGGTCGCCTCCGGGTCGGGCACGTGTTCGAGCACCTCGATCGCCGCTGCGGTGTGGAACTCGTCGTCGCTAAAGGACAGCCGCGTGGCCTCCTCGACCCGAAGCTCGAGGTTCGCGCGTGAGCGCTTGTCCCACTCGGCGCGCAGCTTGGGGTCGTCGAGGTCGATGCCCACGATCCGGCCCTCGCCCAGCCGATCGGCCCACTCGCAGGTGAGCACGCCTTCGCCGCAGCCCACGTCGAGCACCGACTGCGGCCGGGCCTTGTCCCACAGCTCGTCGAGCGCGCCATGGAAGCCGGCCATCAGGCGGCGCACGATCGGATTGGTGGAGCCGTACTTGTCGAAGGTGTTGCCGGTTGGCACCGAGGAGATCAAAGGGGGGCACCGCCACCCTCCGCAACCCCCGCGGGCGCAGGCGAGGTGCTGAGCTCTTTCGTCACCGGGCCACGGGCTGCTGCGCTTCGCTTTGCCGCTGCGCATCCTTGCCGGTGGCCGGCCCCGCCTGCGCGCCGGTGGTGCGAGGAGGACCGTCGGAGCCCGCGGCCGGCTCGTAGTGGGATGGCTCCACGCCCAGGGTCAGCTCAACGCGCCGGACCCGCTCGAGGATCCGTTGCTGGAGCACACGACTGCCCGCCAGGATGTCGCCGAGGACGCCGAGCGCCGCGAGCTGCACGGAGATGATCATCAGCGTGGAGCCGAGGATCAGCGACTGCACGTGGCCCTCGCCCTCGCCGACGAAGAAGAAGTAGAGAAACCGCACCCAGATCACGGCGGCCGGCAGCGCGACGGCGGTGGCGGCGATGAAGAACACGCGCATCGGCTCATACAGCGAGTAGACGCGGAAGATCGACCCGGCGTTGCGGCGCACGTAGGACCACATGGAGGGAAACAGCCGCGACGGGCGACTCTGCTCGTTGGTCCGGATGGGCACGTGCTCGACGGCCACGAGCATCTTGCCCGCCTGGATGATCGTCTCGAGCGTGTACGTGAACTTGGACACCACCTGCATCTGCAGGGCGGCCTCGCGGTTGTAGGCGCGGAAGCCGGACGTGGTGTCGGGAATCGTGGTGCCCGAGGCACGCCTGACCACCGCCGACCCCAGCCGCTGAAGGCGCTTCTTCAGTGGCGAGAAGTGCTCGATCGAGGCGGTCTCGCGGTCACCGACCACCATGTCGGCGTCACCCGCGAGGATCGGCGCCACCAGCTTGTCGATGTCGCCGCCGTAGTACTGGTTGTCGGCGTCGGTGTTCACGATCACGTCGGCGCCCAGCTTGAGGCAGGCGTCCAGGCCGGCTTGGAAGGCGGCGGCGAGCCCCTTGTTGTTGGTGAGGCGCACCACATGGTGCACGCCGCCGGCGCGTGCCACCTCGATCGTCTCGTCGGTCGACCCGTCGTCGATCACGAGCCACTCGACCGCATCGAACCCCGGCAGTTCGCGCGGAAGGTCGGCGAGGGTGTCCGGCAGCTGTTCGGCCTCGTCGAAGCAGGGGATCTGGATGATGAGCTTCATCACGCCTGCGGGAGGCTATCTGGGCGCGCCGACACCGGCCGTCTCTCGGAAGAGACACAGCCGGAACGTCTTCTGAGGAGCCTCCCGCGGACGCCCATCCCACCTTTACATTTCGTGCACGAATCCTTCACCGGAGACGGTCGCAGGGGCCCTAGCCTCCGAGCATGCGACGCCTTCTGGCGGCCTGCGTGCTCGGCGCGGTGGCCTCTCTCGTGCTGCCTTCCGAGCCCAGCTATGACCCGTGGGCCTGGATCGTGTGGGGAAGGGAGATCGCGTCGCTGGACCTCGACACCGTGAGGGGCCCCTCCTGGAAGCCGCTGCCGGTGGCGTTCACCGCCCTTTTTGCCCCTCTGAGCCACATCGATGAGGGACTGCCGCCGGCCCTGTGGCTGGTGGTGGCTCGCGCAGGCGCTCTCTTGGCGCTGGCGATGGCATTCCGGCTGGCCCGGCGCCTGGCCGGCCCGGCGCGCGCCACCGGGCTGGCCGCGGGTCTGATCGCCGCCACGGCGCTCGCCCTCACGCCGGGATGGCTGCGCAACATGGCCCACGGCAACGAGGCCCCACTGGCGGTGGCGCTGATGCTGTGGGCCGTCGAGCGCCATCTCGACGGTGAGCGCGTGCAGGTGGCGGTCCTCGGCTTCCTGGCCTGCCTGCTGCGCCCGGAGGTATTTCCGTTCCTCGTTGCCTACGGGGTCTGGCTGTGGCACTCCGAGCCCCGCTGCCGGCGCCTGCTCGCCGGCCTCGCGCTCGCGCTGCCGGCCCTGTGGCTCGTGCCGGAGTGGATCGGCTCGGGCAATCCCCTCGGGGCAGGTGCGCAGGCGCGAAACGAGCCGGACTGGAGCCTTTCCCTGCACGACCACCCGTGGCTGGCGGCGCTCGGCCGCGCGCACGACCTCGGGGGCCTCCCGCTGGAGCTCGGGGCGCTCGCGGCGGCGGTCTTCGGCTGGCGCGAGCGCCACTCCGTGGCGGGGAGGGCGACGGTCGCCCTGGCCGCGACGGCCGTGCTGTGGGTTCTGCTCGTGGCCGCGATGACCCAGGGCGGATTCTCCGGGAGCCCCCGCTACTTCCTCCCGGCCGTGGTCATCGGCTGCGTCCTGGCCGGGGTGGGCGCCGCTCGGGCAGTGGCGGCCGTGCCGCGTGCGGAACTGGCCGTGGCTCTGACCGCCCTGCTTGCCGTCTCTGCCTATCCCTGGGCCATCGAGCACGCCAAGGGCGTGAGCCGCCAGGCGGCAGATGCGCAGAGGCTCGCCCGGCTCCAGCAGGATCTGAGTGCGACCGTTCGGCGGGTCGGTGGCCACGAAGCGGTACTGGCCCACGGCCCGCCGGCGGTGAACGCGGCCTTCGTGACCCGCCTCGCATGGGAGGCGCGGGTTCCCATCGCTCAGGTCGCGCGGGCCCGCGGAGACGGGCTCGTCTTCTATTCCGGCGCGCGAAAGGCCGGCCGTCCGTTCGGCGCGGGTGAGCGAGTCCGGATGTGGCTCGGGACAGGGCGTTGGAGGATTCTCAGCCCTAACCCAATTCAGGCCCCGAGCGTGACAAAAGGCTGAACGAGCTGGAACGATCACGGGCGCAGACCCCGTGGCGAAGCTGTCCGTTCTGCTAGCCTGGGGCGGTTGAACTTGACCCCGGCCCCAACTGGAGCACTCTGAACATGGACCCTCTCGCGTACCTCGATCCCGGCAGCGGGAGCATGATCCTTCAGATCCTCGCCGGTGGTCTCGCCGCCGTCGCGGTCACTGCGCGCCTCTACTGGGACCGCATCCTCAAGTTCCTCAAGATCCGCAAGCCCGAGGACGAGACGGTCACGCAGCAGGAGCAGGCCGACTCGGCTTAGAGTCGGCCCCGGGCCGCCGTCATCCGGCCCCGACGAGTCCGTCCCGCAGTCCCCTACCATGTCCGTCCGCTCGCCCGCACGGCGATCGTGACCGCATGTCCTCACCCATAGAGACCTCTCCCCGTCCCGAGGCCTCCCGGCTCGAGCCGGGCTCCTTCCGCGATCCCGAGAGCCGGGTGTTCTACGCGGGCGACGGGGTCTACCGGTCACTGTCCGCCGAGGGCCTGAGCGACTTCCGGGCGCTCGAGCAGACCACGTTCTGGAAGAAGTTCTCCGGCGACGGGCGGATCGTCGCCACCGAGCTCGTCGAGGATGGTGGCGAGCTGCCCTCCGGTCTGGTCAAGGCGAGCGCCGGGGTGCTCTCACACGAGCGGATCCCGTTCGTCTCCTATCCCTACGAGTGGCCGTTCTCGATGCTCAAGGAGGCCGCGCTGCTGCAGCTCGACTTGAACCTGGCGGCGATCGACGAGGACATGATCTCCAAGGACTCGTCGCCCTACAACGTGCAGTTCAAGGGGTCGAAGCCGGTGTTCGTGGACGTCGGCTCCTTCGAGCGCCTTCGCGACGGCGAGCCGTGGGTGGGATACCGCCAGTTCTGCATGCTCTACCTCTACCCGCTGCTGTTGCAGTCGGTGAAGGACGTGAGCTACCACTCGCTCCTGCGCGGCGCGATCGACGGGATCACCCCCGCCCAGATGCGCGGATTGATGTCCGTTCGCGACCGCTTTCGCAAGGGCTTCTACCTCAACGTCTTCCTCCACGCCAAGCTTGAGGCCCGCCACGGCGATCGGGGCAAGGAGGTCAAGGCCGAGATCAAGAAGGCCGGCTTCAAGAAGGAGCTGATCGTGGCCAACATGCGCCGGATGCGCAAGCTGGTGGCGGGCTTGGAGTGGAGCCCACCGCAGGGCGTGTGGGTGGCCTACGGCGAGCGCAACAGCTACACCGACGATGACGCCAAGCGCAAGGACGAGTTCGTGCGCGAGGTGGTCAAATCGAAGCAGTGGGGGCTGACCTGGGACATCGGGGCCAACAACGGCCGCTACTCGCGCATCGCCGCCGAGGGGTCGCGCCACGTCCTGGCCGTCGACTACGACCAAGGCCCGGTCGAGCTGCTCTACCGCACTCTGCGGGAGGAGGGCGACGAGAAGATCCTCACGCTCACGATGAATCTGGCCGACCCCTCGCCCGGCCTCGGCTGGCGGGGCGAGGAGCGCAAGTCGTTACCCGATCGCGGCGCGCCGGATCTGCTGCTCGCGCTCGCCCTGATCCACCACGTGACGATCGCCGCCAACGTGCCGGTCGCGGAGTTCGTGGACTGGCTCGCCGGCCTTGGCACCTCGCTGGTGATCGAGTTCCCCACGCGCGAGGACCCGATGGTCGAGAAGCTGCTGGCGCCCAAGCGCGACGGGCTGCACCCCGACTATGAGCGGGAGCGCTTCGAGAGGGTGCTCTCGGATGCCTTCGACGTCGAGCGCCGCGAGCGGCTCGAGTCCGGCACCCGGCTGCTCTACTTCGCGCGTCCCAGGGGCGCGGGCAGCCCGATCGATCTGACCGTTCCCGAGCGCTGATGGCAGAAACGGCGGGCGCAGCCGAGAGGGCCCCGGACCCTGGGCCCGCCCGATCGGGCTCGGGCCGCCTGCCGACGCTGCGTGAGGCCATCGTCGCCTTCGGGCACCTCGCCGTCCTCTCGACGTTCGCACTCGCCCAGCCGCTCTTCTCGCTGCTCTCGGACAACCCGGAGTTCTTCGCCGCCCGCGGATCCACTCCGGGCGACGTGATCGTCTTCGCACTGCTCCTGGTCCTCATACCGCCGCTCGTGCTGCTGGGCGTTGAGGTGCTCATCGGCCTGACCGTGCCTGCCGCGCGGCGCGGCACTCACCTCCTGTTGATGGCGCTCCTGGCTGCCGTGGTGTTCGTGCAGGCCCTCAAGGACGCTCTGGGCTCTTCGGACGTGCTGCTCATCGTCGTGGCGCTCGCGCTCGGGGCGGTCGCTGCCACGCTGTACGCGCGCGCCGAGCCGGTGCGCTCGTTCATGAGCGTGCTCACGCCGGCGCCGCTGGTGTTCCTCGTGCTGTTCCTGTTCATCTCGCCGGTCTCGAAGATCACGCTGGCCGACGAGGCGAGCGCCAAGTCGGTGGGCAACGTGGCGCGCGTGCCGGTGGTGATGATCGTGTTCGACGAGTTCCCGAGCACATCGCTGATGGATGCCCGGCGCAACATCGACGCGGAGCGCTACCCGGGCTTCGCGCAGCTGGCCTCCGACGGCACCTGGTTTCGCAACACCCACACGATCTACGACTCGACCACCCGGGCGGTGCCGGCGATCATGGACGGCAACTACCCCGAGAAGGACACGCTGCCGACGTCCTCGGAGCACCCCAACAGCATCTTCGCGCTGCTGGGCAAGACGCACCGCATGAACGTCTCGGAGGAGGCCACCACCGTCTGCCCGCGCGACCTCTGCACCGACGCCCGGACCGAGGAGCCCTTCCTGGAGCGCCTCGGCTCGATGACCGACGACCTGACCCTCGTCTACGCCCATGTGGTGACCCCGCCCGCGATCGAGCGCGACCTGCCCAGCGTCTCGGAGAACTGGGGCAACTTCGGCGCCGACGCCGGGGGAGGAGAGGTGAGCGGCTCGGCCGCCTCGGCCACGCCGAGCGCCGAGGAGGCCCAGACGCGGGCCAACCTGAACGGCAACCGCCGCCAGCGCTTCGAGGCGTGGACCGACGCGATAGTGCCCGGCCGCCGCCCCGCGCTGAACTTCAAGCATGCGCTGCTGCCGCACGTTCCCTGGCAGTATCTGCCCGACGGACAGCTCTACCGCCGCCAGGCCGACGATCCGGTGTC
>JACCUE010000091.1 GCA_013812005.1 Thermoleophilaceae bacterium | reverse complement strand
GCATCGAGGGCGCGTAGGATCTCGATCGCCTCCGCGCGCAGCTCGCGGTCCACCGCGCGATGGTCCTCGGCCGAGAGCTTGCCCATCCCGCGGTCCAGCTCGGCATCTCGGATCTCCCGGTACTTGGCCTCCTTGGCCGCCTCCAGCTCGGCCTTGCGCACCCCGTCGACCACGTCGTCGCGCTCGCCGCGGATCAGAGGCCGGATGACCACGAGCGCCACCAGTGCGGCGAGCAAGATCAGGGCCAGGGCGTACTCCACGCCGCTGAAGCTAGCCCCCCTCGGTAACGTCGCGCCTACGCCTCCGAGAGGTCCTTGCCGAGGCGGGCCGAATAGAGGCTGCGCACGCGGCGTACCCGGCTCTCGGGCGCCGGCCACACGGCCACGAGGGCGCCGAGCAGCACGATCGCCCCGCCGATCCAGATCCAGGACACCAGCGGGGACACGATCGTGCGGAACGTGGCGGGAGGCGGATCGGTGCGGTAGCGCTCGACCAGGAACGCGATCACCGTGGCCTGGACGTTGTCGGCGGCGCCCTCGAAGCGGCGGTTGGCCTCCCTGATCGGCCCGTCGAGCGCGCTGATGTCGGGACGCACCGCGGTCCAGAAGTCGCTGCGCAGGCCCCAGCGCACGTCCACCTCGCTGGTGGCCTCCCCCTCGAAGAAGCGCCCGATCGCGCCCTTTGATGCGTCGAGGGTCGGGTAGTAGTTGCGCTGCGGACGCAGGGTGAACTGCTTGCCGTTGCCCTTCGCCTCCAGCACCGCGCCGAAGGTGATGGGCGCGCCGGTGCCCGCGCGGTCGCCGCCCAGGGTCGCGGTGGGTCGTACGTAGGTCACGGTGTAGTCGCCGGACTGCACGCTCTCGCCCGGTGAGAGGCGCACGTCCTTCTGCTCTATGAACGCGGAGGAGGCGGCCACGCCACAGAACAGCACCGCGATGCCGGCGTGGGCCATGTATCCGCCGTAGCGCCGGCGGTTGCGCCCGACCAGCTCGGAGAGCGACTGCAGCCAGCCTCTGCCGGTCATCACCCGGCGTGCCGACGCGCCCCGCCAGAACTCCTGACCTACCACCCCGAGCACGAAGGCCACCAGGCAGAACATGACCAGCGAGGGGATGCTCTCGGGCGCCTGCGTGAACGCCACCAGGATCACGAGCACCGCCGCGGCGAGGCCCACCGGCACCAGCAGCGTCCGGCGCAGGCCCGCGAGCGTGATCTTGCGCCACGCCACCACGGGGCCGATGCCCATCAGCAGCACGAGCACGAGGGCGAGCGGTGTGGTCATGCGGTTGAACCACGGAGGGCCGACGCTGCGCTCGGCGCCCGCCGCCTCGGAGATCAGCGGGAAGAACGTGCCCCAGAAGATCACCAGGGCAAGGCCCACCAGGACCAGGTTGTTGAGCAGGAAGAATGCCTCCCGCGAGAGCAGCGAGTCGAGGCGGGCCTCGCTCTGCAGGTCAGAAAGGCGGGAGACCACGAGCAGGGCCGAGCCCACGATCACCACCGCGATGAAGATCAGGAACTGCGTGCCGATGGTCGACGCGCCGAACGCGTGGATCGACTCGAGGATGCCCGAGCGCACGAGGAAGGTGCCCACGAGCGCGAGCACGAACGTGGCGATGATCAGCGACACGTTCCAGACCTTGAGCATCCCCCGCTTCTCCTGCACCATGATCGAGTGAAGGAAGGCGGTGCCGGTCAGCCACGGCATCAGCGACGCGTTCTCCACGGGGTCCCACGCCCAGTAGCCGCCCCAGCCGAGCTCGGTGTAGGACCACAGCGCGCCCAGCAGGATCCCTGTGCCCAGGAAGGTCCACGCCACGAGGGCGAAGCGACGGGTGGCGCGAATCCAGTCCGCCCCCGTGGACCGGGTGATCAGCGCGCCGATGGCGAAGGCGAATGGGATCGAGAAGCCCACGTAGCCCGTGTAGAGCATGGGCGGGTGGATCATCATCGCCGGGTGGCGCAGCAGCGGGTTGAGTCCGGCGCCCTCCGCCGGGACAGGCCCCGGGGTGATCGTGAAGGGATTCTCCCAGCCCACCATCAGCAAGAGGAAGAAGCCGGCGACCATGCCGAGCACGGCGGTGGCCCACGGCGCGATCTCGCGCAACGAGCGCCGGGTGAGGAACAGGACCGCACTGGTGAAGACCGAGAGCAGCAGCGCCCACAGCAGCAGTGAGCCGTCCTGCGTCGCCCACATCGCGGTGGCCTTGTAGAAGGTGGGGGTGTCCGTCGACGAACCCTCCGCAACAAGCTTGAGCGAGAAGTCCGAGCGCAGGAACGCCGACTGCAGGATCGCCGTGGCGGCGATGAGCAGCGCAGCCATGCAGTAGATCGCGCGGCGGCCCGAGACCACGAACTCCCGCTTGTGGCTGCGCGCGCCGTACACCGACGCCGCGGCCGCGTACAGCGCGGTCATCAGAGCGATGACCAGGCACGCCGACCCGACGCCCGCCATCTAGCTCTTCTTGTCGTCCGTGAACTTCGACGGGCACTTGGTGATCAGCGAGTCGCGCTCGGCCACGAACTTGCCGTCCTCGAGCTCGCCCGACACAATCACCTCGCGGCCCTCGCGGAAAGGATCGGGCACGACACCCTCGTAGACCACCGGAACCGAAGCCGTGCCGTCGCGGTCACGCACCGCAAACCGCAGGCCCTCCCCCTCGCGCTTCACAGAATCGTCGACCACCTTGCCGGTCAGCTCATACGAGCGGCCCGGCTCTGCAGAGGCCATCAGATCGGACGGCGTGCTGGCCTCGGTCGATGCTGTGAAGGTCGTGTAGACGAGCGCGCTGGCCAGAAGCACAGCGACCGAGAGGGCCAGCACCAGCCGGATCTTGCGCTTGCGGGAGGGGTCCACCCACCGGATTATGACGGGCGCGCCCGCGTGCGTCCACAGGCTGGCGCGCGCGGAGTCTCGCCTCTGCCACTCTTTTCGCGGTATGCCACAACCGCAGGGGGGTTAGCGAGTTACATGCAACCGGTGCTTGTTCCGCGGAGGAGGAGAGTTGCATTTTCAGTCGCTCTGGCGGCCGGGCTCTGCCTGCCCGCCGGCGCCTGGGCTGCCAAGCCCATGCCACCCAAGGCGATCTCCTTGAACACCGGCTGGGAGATCCGAGAGGCGGGAGCCGCCCCACCGGCGCCCCAGCCTCCGCCGCCGGATGAGAGCGAGGAGGGACAGGAGAACCGTGTGGGCGGCAAGGTTCGTGGCCGCGCGAGCCAGGCCGAGGTCGCGTGGACCCCGGTCTCCGTTCCGAGCGTGTTCGACCCCGATGCCGCACCGGAGCTGTTCGGCGGTGCGGTCAAGCAGTATCGGCTTCGCTTCGTCGCCCCGAAGGCCAAGGGCTTTCGCTGGGCCTTTCGCTTCGAGCAGGTACGCCGCCGGGCCACCGTGTACCTCAACGGGCGCCCCATCGGCGTGAACGCCGACCCGTACACCCCCTTCGAGAAGGCGGCCACTGGCCTGCGCCCCGGCCGCGTGAACGAGCTCGTGGTCACCGTGGACAGCCGCAAGAGCCCGAAACTCGCCGAAGGCTGGTGGAACTGGGGCGGAATCACCCGCCCGGTGACCCTCGTGCCCCGGGGGCGCGCTCAGGTGGCCGACCTCGGACTGCTCTCGGAGGTCACCTGCAAGGGGCCGGCCACCCGCTGCAGGGCCAACCTGCTCGTGGACGGGATCCTTTCCCGCCTGCCCAAGGAGGCGCGCCGCCAGGCGCCCAGGGCAAAGGGCGAGGGGCGCGGCCCCGGACGACTCCTGCCCCTCCCTCAGCCCGAGCTCCAGGTGACCCTGCGCTCGCCGAGCGGCCGCGTGACCAAGGGCGCCTTTCCCCTGGCCGGCGGTCGCGGGGCGCGCCGGCGGGTGACGCTGCGCATGCCCGTGCCACGGCCTGAGCTGTGGTCACCCGACAGGCCCAACCTCTACCGCGCACGCGTGCAGGTGGCCTACAAGGGCCGGGTCGAGCAGGTGCAGAAGATGCCCCTCGGCCTGCGCTCGGTCACCGTCAAGCGCGGTCTTCTTTACCTGAACAACCGCCGGATCCAGTTGCGTGGGGCCTCGATCCACGACGACTACCCCGGCCGCGGGGCAGCCCTGACGGCGGCCAACATGAACACCACGGTGCGCGAGCTCCAGGAGCTGGGCGCCAACGTGACCCGCTCCCATTACGTGCTCAGAGAGGCGATGCTCAGGCGCCTCGACCGGGCGGGGATCATGGTGTGGAACCAGGCCCCCGTATGGCAGCGTGACCGCAAGCCCAACCTGCTGGGGAGCGCACGGACCCGCTCCTACGCGGTGCGCCAGGTCGAGCGCACGGTGAAGGCCGCGCGCAACCACCCGTCGGTGATCACCCACTCGGTGGCCAACGAGCTGACCTTCACGCCCGACCGTAAGCCCGACACACGACGGTTCCTGCTGGACGCCGAGGAGCAAGCGCGCGACCTCGACCCCACCCTGCCGATCGCCATCGACATCAAGGGGCGGCCCAACTACGGCGAGCAGCTCACCTACGGGCGCTTCGACATCATCGGCATCAACCAGTACTTCGGCTGGTATCCCTGGGTCGCGGACTTCAACCTGCTGGAGCCCTTCCTGGCGGAGATGCGCAACTACTATCCCGACAACGCTCTGGTGATGACCGAGTTCGGCGCCGAGGGACGGCCCGACATGGCCGAGGCGCCCGTCAGCGAGAAGGGCAGCTACGGCTTCCAGACCCAGCACGTGGCCTCCACCATGGACGTGGTGGACCGCCAGCCCTACCTGTCGGGCGCCATCCACTGGACCCTGCGCGAGTTCGAGATCTTCCCCGGCTGGCGCGGCGGAGCGGTTCAGGGACCCGGGCGCAACACCCGTCACCACAAGGGGGTGCTCACCTACACGGGCGAGCGCAAGCCCGCCTGGGCAGTGCTGCGTGACCACTTTGCCCGCACCCCGCTCTACCCATGAGAAACACTCCCCGAGACCGCAACTTCAGCTCTCGGGGGGTGTGTACTATCACCGACACTGCAGACCTCGAGCCCTGCCGATCTGATTCTCCGGGCTCCAAACGAAGGGACCGCATGCCGACCGCAACGCGATCTGCCGCGGGCTCAATGGCCCCGGCCCCCCGCCCACGCGTGGGGACCAGCACCACCAAGAGCCTCCGACTCCTCGGCTGCGCGCTCGTCATGGCCACAGCGGCGCTGATCGCGCCGGGAGCCGCTTCGGCGGGCAAGAACCAGCTCTCCATCATTCAGGACGACCGTGAGCTGCTGGGCTCTGCCCGCCAGGACCCCGCGACCTCGATGGCGGAGATCGCCAACCTCGGCGTCGACGTGGTCCGCACCAACATCATCTTTCACAAGATCTACATGACCCCGAGCGACCGCAGGCGACCGGCCGGCTTCAACGCCGCCGACCCCAATTCACCCAAGTACGACTGGTCGCGGACGGACCGACTGGTGCAGCTTGCCAACGCCAACGGCCTCCGGATTCTCGGCACGATCACGGGTCCCGGACCCCACTTCACCACCCGCAGCCCGCGTGCGTGCCGCGGGGTGCCGTGCACCAAGAACCCCAAGCCCGCCGACTTCGGCAAGTTCGCCGCCGCCGTGGCCAGGCGCTACAGGGGCAAGATCGACTACTACTCGATCTGGAACGAGCCGAACCTGGAACAGTGGCTGACGCCCCAGCAGAAGCGGCCGGGCCTGCGCAAGGTGCAGACTGAAGCGGTGCTCTACCGCAAGCTGTTCATCGCGGGGTATAACTCGATCGCCAGGTTCGACCCGGCGCGCCGCAACAAGGTGATGTTCGGCGAGGTGGCCTCGATCAGCGAGCCGCTCGCAATGCTGAACGCGGCGTTGTGCCTCGACGTGAACGGCGACAAGTTCCGCGGCAGGCAGGCCAAGCGCCACGGCTGCGCGGGTAAGGTCAAGAAGCTCAACATCGGCGGCTTCGCCGTGCACCCGTACAACTTCGGGGCGTACGGCACGCCGCAGAGCAGGGTGCAGAGCAGGTACTCCCTGCCGATCGCGTACATGCCGCGCCTGCACAAGCTGATCGACCGGGCCAAGAAGCTCGGGCGGATCACGCGCAGGGCGCCGATCCTCAGCACGGAGTTCGGCTTCCAGAGCCGTCCGCCGGAGCGGCGCTTTGCACCGAGCCTCGCCCAGCAGGCGCGCTACATCAACGAGTCCGACAAGCTGTTCTACGACGACCCCCGGGTCACCATGGTCAGCCAGTACGAGCTGGCCGACCCGCCGGAGCTCGACGTGTTCAACACCGGCCTGCGTTTCGCTGATACGAAGGGCCGCAGGGCCAAGCCCTCATACGAGGCCTACCGGGTGCCGATCGTGGTCACCAAGCTCTCCTCCAAGAAGGTCGAGGTCTATGGACAGGTGCGTCCCGGCGGCTCGGCGTCGGTGCAGATCCAGGCGGCCAAGGGCCGCGGCCCCTTCAGGAGGGTGCGGTCGGTGAGAACCAGCGGACGCGGCATGTTCAAGGTCGCCGTGAGCCGCAATGGCGCCGCGAGGCTGCGCTGGCGCCTCGCATCCGCTCGGGGCGGAAGCCTCCTGACCAGCCGTGTCGCCAAGGCCGGCAGGAAGTTGCGCTACTACAGGGACTAGACAGTCCGTGCGAGGGCCGCCTGCGC
>JACCUE010000074.1 GCA_013812005.1 Thermoleophilaceae bacterium | reverse complement strand
CCTTGGGCATGTTGGGGATCCTGCCCAGCAGCAGATCCTCGACCGAGGGGTTGGTGGCGCCCGTGGCGGCGATCGAGCAGCCGTCGCAGCTCATGCCGGCGATCCAGAAGACGTGCACCTCGTTCAGGGGTCCGTCGGGACTGCCGCCGAGACCTCCGAGGCCGATCGGGTAGTCCGCACCGAAGACGGCGCCCGCATAGGGCACCTGCTGAAGCTTGCGTCGCTCCCCGTAGGGATTCGGATCGTATGCCATAGTCTCGCTTTCTCCCCGTCTGCCTGGACCCGGCTGCTGTGTGCATTCTACATATACGCGACGCTCCTGCGACCTCGAGCCGATATTGGGCACCTTGCCGCTCGCCGGCCGGCCGCGGCATTCGATGAGCGACGAGCGTAGCGGCTACGTCCCCGTCGACACCGGGCTCGTGCTCCAGACGCTGGTCGAGCGGATGTTCGGGATCATCGAGGGCCGCCGTGCCGACGAGCCGCAGCCCGCCGTCGCCGCCGTCCTTGCGGCGACCGACCTGCACGTCGCAGGTGGCCACCCGCAGCTCGAGGCCGACCTGCGCCACGCCGGCTACCTCGCGCGGGTCGTCGAGGTCGAGCTGTTCGAGCCCGCCCGGCAGCCGGCCGAGTGGATCGGTGAGCTGCTCACCGATTCCTTCGCCTCGACCGCCAGCTGGGACGACGCGGTGGCCGGCGCCTGCGCCGAGCTCGCCCGCTCCGAGCCGCTGGGCAAGCCGGACCCCGACGACGAGGCCGCTATGAGCTGGCGGGTTCCCGGGCCGGGCGGACACGTCCGCCACTATCTCGCCCGGCGCACGATCGAGGACTACCTCCGTGACGCCGAGGCGCCGGTAGAGGACCCAGCCGAACTCAAGCGCCCGTGGCTGTACGGCTTCTTCGTGCGGGCTTGCGAAGAGGCGCTGCCGGCGGGGGCGGCGCTCGGCGACTCGGAGTGAGGCAGGCCCGCGCCGGCGCGGGCGCCCGTCAGGAGCTGTAGCCGAGCCGACGGAGGTGAGATCCCGTCAGTGCGTCGCGCAGGTCATGCATGGATCGAAGCTGCGGATGGTGCGCAGCACGTCGATGCAGCGCTCCGGGTTCGCCGTGCTGAGCAGCGGTGTCCCGATGACCGCCGCCTCGCAGGGTCCGGGCTTGCCGAAGCCGTCGCGGGGGGACATGTTGAACGTCGAGGGCCCGACGATCTGGTAGTTCTGGATCACCTGATCATCGAGCGTCACGTGGTGACTGAGATAACCGCGGTTGCCGCCCCAAAGCCCGGTTCCCTGACGAGCGTCCTTGGGGACCTTGTAGTGCGTGGAGACGCCGGCGTCGGGACCGCCCTTGCGCAGAAGGTCCAGCGCGATCAACAGATTGTCGTAGGCGGCCAGAGCCGAGTGGGCGAGCGCGTACGCCTGGGCGCGGTTGCGCTCGAGCGCGCCCCAGCGCTCGGGCGCCCGCCACTCGATCTCGGTGGCGGGCAGCGCGCCCTGGGGGATCGCCAGCCGCAGGCTGTGGCCGGTCGGCTCGACGAAGCTGCGGTGCGGCACCTTGTCGGCCAGAGCCGTCATCCACAGGCGCGCATAGGCCCCGGTCTCCATCGCCTGGCGGTCCCAGCGCGCAGCGGTCGACCAGGAGTACTTGCCGGCAGTGTGGGTCTCCCCGGGTTGGGGGATGGTCCGCTTGTTCGCGGGGTGGCGGCCCGAGAGCGGCTTGCCGAGCGGATCGGCGCCGGACCCGGGGCCTCCGCCGGAGGCCCAGTCCTCATAGAAGGAATGGTCCACGAACTCCTCGACACCCTGGTTGACCCGCTGGACGTCGGTGGTCCGCAGCCTGCCCTCGACGATCGCGCCCGGCGTGGACCAGCGCCGCTCGGCCCAGGCCGAAGCGGTCTCGAACATCCCGTCGTAGGCGTAGGGGTCGTCCCACAGGCCCAGGTCGATGAAGTTCGCCGGCCCCTCACCGACCTCGCGAAAGCGTGGGTCGGCCTCGAAGAAGAAGTCGACGATGTCGTCCCAGACCGCCACCACCTTCTGCCCGTAGTCGAAGAACTCGCTCACCCTGAAGAACATCAGCTGCAGGTCCGACGCGCTGATATGGGCGCTGAGCCCGCCCGGGACGATCGTCTGGGGGTGCGGATACTTCCCGCCGATCAACACGTAGGCCTCGCGCGCGCGGCGGCTCATCCCGAGCGCCTCGGTGTAGAGCTTGCCGCTGAACCGGGTCATGGCGGTCATGAGGTCGGCGATCAGCTCGAAGCCGTGCGTGCCCCGGCCGGGGGCGGGGGCCTGCAGCGCGCGCTCCCACAACTCGGGGTTGGTCTCGCGCACCGCCGGCTCGGAGAAGTCCGGGCCGACGCGGGTGAACAGGTGGGTCGGCCGGTCGTAGAGGTCCTCAGTCGCGACCAGCAGGTTGCGCCCCACGATCCCCATCGGCGGCGGCTGGATCCCGAAAGCCATCTCCAGCGCCAGCGCCGATGCGGTGGAGTGCCCGCCACCGCAGACCCCGCAGGCACGGCTCGAGACGAAGATCGCGTCGCGCGGGTCGCGCCCCTCGAGGATCACCTCATAGCCGCGAAACAGCGTCGCGATGGCGTGGGCGTCGAGCACCTGGCCGCCCTCGACGTCGACCGCCGTCTGGAAGGAGAGCGCACCCGCCACCCGCGTGACCGGACTGAAGTCGACGCGCCGGGTGCCGCCGGCCGCGCGCACAGCTGACATCTAGATCTCCTCCCGCGGCCTGATCCGCTCACCCAGCACGTCGACGTGCTGGGTGTGGTCGACGCCGTTCTTGGTGAGGATGTCGAGGCTGCCGGGCAGCGGCTGCTTCTTATAGCGCTTGCCGTGGTGCACCGACCCGTTGTACTGGAGCTTCTTGTAGAAGAAGGCGCTCACCTTGTCGACCGGATCGCGCTTGCCCTTCCCGCGCCCCCAGCCGGAGGTGACCACATCGGTGTTGTCCCAGAGCGGCTCGCGGTTGCCGGTCTTCATCGACATCCGGCGCAACCGCCTGATCCCGCCCCCGTAGACCTTTGATATGCCGCCGGAGATGGCCGAGCCCGGCGGCGCCTTGTAGAACGGGCTGTACTTGTCCGGAAAGCCCGGCATCGTGCAGCCGATGCACGCCCCGCCGGCGACCATGCAGCCACCCATGTGGTTGATCGCGCCACGCTCGACGATGTTGCACTGCACCACCGGACCCCAGCAGCCGATCTCCACCAGGCACTCGGTGTC
>JACCUE010000040.1 GCA_013812005.1 Thermoleophilaceae bacterium | reverse complement strand
GAGCGTCGACCAGCCGAAGTGCCGCGCCGCGAGCCCGTCGCCGGTGAGCGGGTTGTAGTACTCGCGGAAGCCGTGTCGGGCGACCAGCTCGAGATAGGACGCGAGGATGCGGTCGGCCTCCTGCGTGTACCCGAGCCGGCGCATCGGTGGGATCAGCAGCCACCCCGTGTTGACCCATGTCGGGCCGCGCCAGCAGCGAGACAGATGCCAGCCGGCGCGAAAGCTCGGCTCCTCGAGCGAGACGGACGGGATCCCGAACGGCGTGGCGAAGCGCCGGCTGTCGAGGATCTGCTCCTCCACGATCCGCCGCCCGATCTCCTCTGGAAGCGAAGGGAGCGCGAGCGGCGCGAGCGACGACCAGGTCGAGACAGCGATAGGGCGCTCGCTGCGCCCGGCCAGGTCCCAGAACACACCTGCACGCTCGTCCCAGCAGCGCTCGATCAGTGCCCGCTCTGTCCGCTGCGCACGCTCGCGGTAGAGCTCGCGACCGCTCAGCCGCGCCAGCGAGCGCAGCGCCAGCGAATAGAACACGTTGACGAGGACGTCCTCCACGTGCTCGTCGTAGCGCTCGATGATCGCGCGGGACTCATAGCCCAGCCGGCGGGAGCGCTCGACCATCCAGAAGTAGCCGGGTAGGTAGTGGCGCATCCAGCCGAAGACCTCGTCGTACTTGGGTGAGTCGTCCAGCCCCGACTCGTCAGGGTGGATGATCGAGATGAGGCCGTCGCGATCGGGGTCGCGCTCGCTGTCGAGCCAGTCGTAATGGAGGCACAGCTGGTCGATCGCCTCGGTGGCGAAGGAGGGCTCGTCGGGCGAGGACTCGGCCACGAGCTCCCAGGCGAGGGCGAGAAGCGGCGTCTGTATGTGGGCGGTGCCCAGGTTGCGGCGAATCGAGTGCGTCGCGTAGAACGGTGCTCGGCGCCACCCGGCGCGGTCGTGCCAGAAGACGGTGTGCGGAATGAAGCCGTCGAGCCGCCCCGAGCGCAGCAACGTACGCAGCTCCTCGCGGGCCCGGGCGGGATCGAAGTGGCGCCAGACGATCGCGTGAAAGCAGGAGTCCCAGTACCACTGGTGGCGGTAGCGTCGCGGGGAGGGGCAGGTGAATCCATAGGGCGTGCCGTCGGCGAGGTGTCCCGCGCGCCAGTTGCCTCGCAGCAGCAGCTCCGCCCGCTCGCCGAGCTCGGTGAGCGCGATCGGGCCCGCGCCCGTGTCGGCCCGGGACTGCGCACTCGATCGGGTGTGCGTCGGCAGTCCCGCCTGCTTCATCCGAGCAGGCGCTCGAGGTCGGCGAGCTCGGCCTCGAACACCCGCGGCCAGGTCAGGCGCTCCGCGAGGGCCATGGCCGCTGCGGCGTCTCCCGGCCGGCCGAGTGCCCGCTCGATCGCCAGGGCCAGATCCTGCGGGTCCTTCGCCCTGAACGTCTCGACGAGCGGCGCCGCCACCTGCGCGGAGGGGGTGCTCGAGCAGGCAACGACCTGGGCGCCGCTGGCCGCGGCCTCGAGCACGACGAGCCCGAAGGTCTCATAGGGTCCGGGGTCGATCACGCACGCGGCCTCGCGGTACGCGCGGGCGAGCGCGTGACGATCACTCACAAACGGGGCGAATCGCACTCGCGACCCCAGACCGAGGGCCGCCGCGCGGGCGGCGATGGTCCGCCTCGCCGGCCCGTCCCCGATCAAGACCAGCTCGCGGGTGCCCCCGAGGTGCGCCATCACCTCGAGCAGATCGCATATGCGCTTCTCCAACGAGAGCCGACCCACATAGAGGAAGTGCCCACCGCGCACCGCCGGGGCGGGCCGAAAGGCCCGGTGAAGACCGAAGCGAAGCGGGATCGTCGCGTGGCGGCCGCTGTCGGAGCTGGGATCGACGACCGACATCACCGCATCCACGTCCTGGTAGGCGTGCCGGTAGATGCGCTTCAGCAGGGGAAGGTAGACGGGGGCCGGGCCGGGAAGGCCGGCGGCGTTGAGGGCCGCCGAGGCGTGGTGCACCGCGATCACGCGCGCACCGAGGGCGTGCGCTTCGCGGGTGACCCCGGCCGGCCGCCAGAACGGGTCGTGCAGGACCACGACGTCGGGCGACAGCCGGCGCAGGGTGTCCATCAGAGCACCCGCCCCGAACGGGATCCGGTAGCCGTTCGAGGCCGCGTACGGCACCGAGCGCAGCTCGTGGCGTCCCGCCTCATGTCGCTCGCGCCGGCCCGGAAAGACGACATGGTGCTCGAAGGCGCCGCTCTGCGTCGCGTAGCTGCTCTTCTCGTTCAGGTAGGTGCGGATGCCCCCGCTGCGCTCCGCGAGGAACAGGGCGACATCGACGATCACCGGTCGAGTCCGCCCTGTCTGGCATAGGACAGCACCACTCATGCTCCCTAGTGTGGTCGTCCTACTCGTTTCGCCTGCTATCAGGTGGTTATCGCTGCACCGGCCCGCGCGCGGGCCTTACATTCGGGCGGTTCACGCCATGGTTACCGGCGCTGCGGCGGCGATCGGCATCTTGCACCGAGACCGCTAAGGGCGGCCTGGGTGCCGCTTGATTGTCAGTAGTAGTGGCGCCGGCCCCCGACGGGGCGTCCCATCGTGCCGATAACCGCGAGGATGATGCCGACGATCAGCGCGATGATCCCGACCCACCACAGGATGGCGAGCTTGGGAAATAG
>JACCUE010000038.1 GCA_013812005.1 Thermoleophilaceae bacterium | reverse complement strand
GGCGGCTTTCTGATCGTCCCCACGCTTGCGATCGCGCTCGCCTTCACCATGCGCACCGCCGTCGGAACGTCGCTGGCGATCATCACGGCCACCGCACTGCTCGGCCTCGGCGTCCATCTTCTGACCGGACGCACCTTCGACCTCGGGCTCACGTCGGTGATGGCAGCGGCGTGCGTGGCCGGTGCCCTCGCCGGCAGCGCGCTTGGCGCGCACATACCCCAGCGCATCCTCGGACGAGCGTTCGCGGCGCTCGTGACCTGCGTTGCCGTCTACCTCCTGCTCTCCGTGGCCGTCCTTGGTGGCCCACCCGGATAGCCGATGGGACCCCGAGCCTGCGCCCGCTGCCTCTACGGAGACACTCGGCGCTCGTCCAGCCACGCACGCACGTGCTCCGGGGGCGAGCCTCGGTACTCGGCGCGAGCGGCCAGGGCGATCAGGCTCTCGTCGGAGTCGGCAACCTCGTCGCGGCGGAAGGCCAGGTAGGTGGCCACGGCGCGGATCATCTGCATCTGGGGATCCTCTTCTTGGGGGTCGAGCGCTCCGAAGACCTCGGCCAGTTCGCGGTCGGGGTCTTCCAGGCCGGCGAGCGGCTCGTCGCGGTCCTCGAACCGGGCGAGGGCGTCGGCGCCGGCGGCCGAGCTCGCGTCGGGATCGCAGGCGTTCACCGCTCGGCGCACGGCGTCGAATACGGTCAGCGGGGCGGATTCTGTGGGCATGGATATGGAGTACCTGGTGGGGCGCAGGCCGAAACTACGGGCGGAACCCCGGGGGGGTACGATAGGATGGGGGCCATGACAGTCACCCGCGGCTACACCGCCACCAAGGACCAGCTGGCCGATCGCCTCTCGCGGATCGAGGGCCAGGTCCGCGGCGTGCAGCGGATGGTCGATGACGACCGCTACTGCATCGACGTGCTCACCCAGATCGCTGCCATTCAGGCCGCTCTCGACAAGGTGGCGCTCGGCCTGCTCGACGATCACGCCCGTACCTGCGTGATCGGAGCTGAAGACGGCAAGCAGCAGGCCGACCGCACCGAAGAGCTGATGGCCGCGGTGGGTCGGCTGATGCGTCGCGGCTGATCGACGCCGCGCCGGCCGGCCTCCGCGCCGCGCGCCCCACCGTGGCGAGAGCGCCGGACACAGGCCTGCTCCATCTGCTCGGGCGAGACTGCGAACATTGCGAACGCATGACACACGTTCTCAACCACGCCGGATGACCGGTGGCTGAGCGGGGCGCCACGCCCACGGTGCCCCGCTGGCGCCGTCGCGCGCTCCGAGCTGTGCGGTCGCTGTTCACCCCGCTGCTGCCCGACGACTATCTCGAGTTGATCAACCCCCTCTGGTCGACCCAGGAGCTACGCGGTCGCATCGAGCGGATCGACCACGAGACGGCCGACGCCGCCACGATCCTGATCAAGCCGGGGTGGGAGTGGGGGGGCCACGAGCCCGGCCAGTACCTGCGCATCGGCATGGCGGTGGACGGTGTGCACCACTGGCGCGCCTACTCGCTCACCTCCGATCCCGGGCGGCCCGACGGCTGCATCGCCATCACGCCCAAGCTCGTCGAATCCGGCAAGGTCTCACCCTTCCTGGTCCGCCAGGCCCGGCCCGGGGGGATCGTCCGCCTCGGCGGGGTGGAGGGCGCCTTCGTGCTGCCAGACCCCCCTCCCGACAGGCTCCTGTTCATCAGCGCCGGCAGTGGCATCACGCCGATCATGAGCATGCTTCGCGCGCTGGCGCGGCGGGACGCGCTCGACGACACGGTTCTGCTGCATTCGGCGCGCGCCACCAAGGACGTGATCTTCGGAGACGAGCTGCGGCGCCTGGCCGCCCGCTTTGGAGGCTTCTCCCTGCACGAGCAGCTGACGCGGGAGATGGGACGGATGGGGCCCCGAGACCTCGACCGTCTGTGTCCGGACTGGCGCGACCGTGAGGCCTTCATCAGCGGGCCGGCCGAGATGCTCGACTCGATGGATCAGAACTGGGAGAGGGAGGGTGATCGCGCCCGCCTCCACCTCGAGCGGTTCCAGCCCATCGTCGGGGCGGGGGACGCCGAGCACGGCTACGGCGGATCGATTTGCTTGACACACAGCGGCGTGGAA
>JACCUE010000033.1 GCA_013812005.1 Thermoleophilaceae bacterium | reverse complement strand
TCGCCAGCTCGTGGCTGCGCAGCGCCCACCGGTCCATGTCGGGGCGGGTGATCTCGAGCTCGTCGCCCACCTCCGTGGCCTCGGCGAACATCTGCTTGTGGGAGAAGGGGTTGGTCAGCCCGTCGTGCACCATCGCGTCGAGCATCTTGGCGTCGCCCATCCGGTAGCCGAAGCGGGCCTTCTCGAGCATGTAGGGCGCGTTGGACATCGACTCCATGCCACCCGCGACTGCCACGTCGAGATCGCCTGCGCGCACGGCCTGATCGACGATCCCGGCGGAGCGGATCCCCGAGGCACACACCTTGTTCACCGTCTCCGAGGAGACCTCCTTGCCAATCCCGCCCTTGATCTGGGCCTGCCGTGAGGGCACCTGGCCCTGGCCGGCCTGGAGCACCTGGCCGAAGACCACGTGCTGCACCGCGCCGGGCAAGACCTCCGCGTGCTCGAGCGCCGCGGCGATTGCGAGACCGCCCAAGTCGGTCGCACCCAAGGATGAGAGGGCGCCGCCCATCTTGCCGAAGGGGGTGCGGGCGGTACCGAGGATCACTGTCTTGGGCATTTCGTATCGGTCTCCTTGAGGCGTCTTGCGGGGGTCTGAGACGATAGTGATGCGCTCCCGGCCGGCAGCGAGGCGGTCGCCCCACGACCCCCCTAGACTCACCGCGCATGCCCGCCATCACAGTCAGCGCCCGCAGCGGCGCGCCCGAGGAGACCTCCGCCGACACCCGTGTGGTGGCGCTGTTCGAGGGTGAGGAGCTGGCCGAGGCGCATCTGCAGGACCTGGTGGAGCTCGGCGAGGCCAAGCCCGGCCTGCGCAAGGTGGCCACGGACCACGAGGACGCTCCCGGCGGCGGGCGCCGGCGCGTGCTGATCGCCGGGCTGGGCAAGCGCGAGGAGCTGGACGCCGAGAAGGCCCGGGTGGCCGCCGCCGCGGTGGCCGGGAGGGCCAAGGAGCTCGGCTCTGTCTCGCTTTCCTGGGCCGCTCCCGACGGAGTGGCCGGAGCGCTGGTCGAGGGGACGCTGCTCAAGCTCTACTCGTTCGACCGCTTCAAGTCCAAGCGCGACGACCCCGACGAGCCGGAAGGCGGCTTGGAGTCGCTGGAGATCGCCGGCTCGGAGGTGGACCCTGACGAGGTGGAGCGCAGCAGGGTCGTGGCCGTGGCCCAGAACGCGGCGCGCGACCTACAGAACCTGCCGTCCAACGTGGCGGATCCGGTGTTTCTCGCCGGACGCGCGGAGGAGATCGCCGCAGCGCACGACAACCTCGAGCTCGAGCTGCTCGACCGGGACGCGATCGCCGCCCGCGGCATGGGCGCCTTCGCCGCGGTGGCCAAGGGCACCGACAGCGAGCCGCGCCTGATCGTGCTGCGCTATCGCGGCGGCGAGGACGGCCCGCACCTGGGCTTCGTCGGCAAGGCGGTGACCTTCGACACGGGCGGGATCTCGCTCAAGCCCGGGGCCAAGATGAGCGAGATGAAGTTCGACATGTCCGGCGGCGCCGCCGTGCTCGAGGCCATGGACGCGATCGCCGCGCTGCGCCTGCCGGTCACCGTGACCGCGGTGGTGCCGGCCACCGAGAACATGCCGAGCGGCCATGCGGTCAAGCCAGGCGACATCGTGACCGCGCTCAACGGCAAGACGATCGAGATCAACAACACCGACGCCGAGGGACGGCTGATCCTGGCCGACTCCCTCTGCTACGCCGTCGAGCAGGGGGTTGAGCGGATCGTGAACCTGGCCACGCTCACCGGCGCGATCATCGTGGCCCTCGGCTCGACGCACGCAGGGCTCTTCTCCAACGACGACGACTGGGTCGGCGAGGTCGAGGAGGCCTGCAAGCACACCGGGGAGCTGGGCTGGCGGCTGCCGCTGCACCCCGAGTACGCCGACCTGGTGAAGGGCAAGTACGCAGACCTCGACAATGCCCCGGAGGGCCGCAAGGCCTCGTCGATCACCGCGGCGGAGTTCCTGAAGAACTTCGTGGGCGAGGTGCCGTGGGTGCACATCGACATCGCCGGCACGGCGTGGGGCCAGACGCGCCCGTATGTGGGCAGCGGTGCTTCGGGCTTCGGGGTGCGCACCCTCGTGGAGCTGGCCTGGCGGGCGGCCGGCCGTCCCTGACGGGCGTGGCGGGTCCGGGACGGCAACTGGCCGCGGCGCTGGCCGTGGCGGTGCTGGCCCCGGCCCTCCTCCTCACCGCCTGTGACGGGGGGTCGGACTCGGAGCCGCCGACCGAGCTCTCGAAGAGGGACTCGGCCGCGCTCACCGACGCGCGCCGCAGCCTCGACGCGGCGATCAAGACCGAAGCCAGGCTGAGCGCCTCTCCCCAGGCGGCGCGCAGGATCCGGGGCAGGGTGCAGGCGATCGTGTCCGAGGGCGTCTTCGAGACCGAGCGGCTCGACGAGTTCGGGCTGGCGGCGCTCGGTCGCCTGAGCCTGGTGGCCCCCAGCCTGGTGGAGATGGACTCCGACGGCGTGCCGGAGGCGCTCGACGCCGAGGCCACCCGTACCTTCCTGCGCTTCGCCGAGCGCGACCCCGCCCGCGCCCTGCTGGTGGCGGCCGAGCGGCTCGTAGGGACGATCGAGCGAACCGTGCAGCGCAGCGAGGCCGGGCCCGGCACGCGGATCCTCCCGGAGGCAGGCGAGGCGTCACCCGGCCGACGGGTGGCGGGCTACCTCCAGGCGGCCGAGGACGACACCGAGCCGATCTGGCCCGAGCTCTCGCGACGGCTGCGCGTGCTTCGCGAAGGGCTGTAGCGCGTAGGGTTGGCTTCGATGCGCGATCTCGGACCCGTGGCCGTCGGCACCTGGAGCGGCGGGCGCTTCATGCACTTCGGCGAGCCGCTCGACGATGACCGCCTGGTTGCGCTGCTGCGTCCGGGCGACGGGATCGACACCGTGCTCACCGCCGACACCTACGGGCAGGGAGACGCCGACCGCCTATTGGCCCGCGCCCTCGACGGGGTGCCGCGCGAGGAGTTCTGCGCGGTCGGGGCGATCGGGCACGACTTCTACGACGGCGAGCGCGACGGCGCCCGCGGCTTTCCGCGCTTCACCGATCCCAGCCTGCGCTCGCCGGACGGCTACGCCGGCTACCTGCGTACGGCCGCCGAGCGCAGCCTGCGCCGCTGCCGGCTCGACCGCTTCGATCTCCTGCTGCTGCACAACCCCGACCGCACCGGCTACACCAGTCAGGCGGTGTGGGACGGGATGGCCGCCCTGCGCGACGCGGGCCTCACGCGGATGATCGGCGTCGCCCCCGGTCCGGCCAACGGCTTCACCCTCGACCTGATCGATTGCCTCGAGCGCTTCGGGGAGATGATCGACTGGGCCATGGTCATCCTCAACCCGCTGGAACCCTGGCCCGGCGAGCTGGTGCTGGGCGCCGCGGCGGAGAAGGACGTTCGCATCATCACCCGCGTGGTCGACTATGGCGGCCTGTTCTGGGGCGACCTCCCCCCCGGCCACTCCTTCGACCGTGGCGACCACCGCGGCTTTCGTCCCGCCGGCTGGACCGAGCGCGGTCACGAGCGGATCGCTCGCATGAAGCCGATCGCCGACCGCCACGGCCTCACGCCGCTTCAGCTGGCCTGTCAGTGGAACCTGGCCCATCCCGCCGTGGCCTGCTGCGCGCCCACCCTGATCCAGGAGGCCTCGCCGGGCGCCCGCCCGGTCGAGGACAAGCGCGCCGAGCTGGCGGCCACGCCGGTCGAGGTTCTGCTGAGCGACGAGGAAGTGGCCGAGCTGCGAGAGATCGGCGACAACACCGGTTCGATGACCCTGAAGGGCGCCGCGCCCGACCACCAGGGCGAGGATCGCCCCGACCGCTGGTCCCTCTCGCCCGAGCTGGCGGCCGCCGGGCAGCGGTGGGGCATCGAGCCCGAGCGGGATCTGGTGGCGGTCGACAGCTGAGCGAGCGCTCGAGGTCGGCTATCGCCCGGTCCACGGGCTGAGACGGCGTTTCCGTCCAGTATTTCGTCGTGGCGCCTTCGTCGTTTCTGCGTTCACCCCCCCGTGCAGGGCTGGGATGAGCGCGGTTCGCCCCCTCTATCCGGGCTACTTCGGCGCCTCCTCCATCTCCTTCAGCTCGCGCTTGAGGACCTTGCCCGTGGCGTTGCGCGGCAGCTCGTCGAGGAACCAGATCTCACGCGGCACCTTGTAGCCGGCCAGGTTGGACTTCACGTAGGACTTCAGTGCGTCCTCGCTGGGGCTCTTGCCGCCGCACGGAACCACGAACGCGCGCAGGCGCTGGCCGAACTTCTCGTCGTCCACCCCGATGGCGGCCACCTCGGCCACGTCGTCGTGGCGCGCCATCAGGTCCTCCACCTCCTTCGGGAAGAGGTTCTCGCCGCCCGAGACGATCATCTCGTCGTCGCGGCCCTCGACGAAGAGGCGGCCGGCGTCGTCGAGCCGGCCTACGTCGCCGGTGGCCATCAGGCCGTCGATCTCGTCCTTCGAGCCACCGCCGGTGTAGCCCTCGAACAGCATTTCGTTGCCCACGAAGATACGGCCGGTCTCGCCAGGGGGCACTTCCCTGCCCTTCTCGTCATAGAGCTTGAGCACGGTGCCGCGGGGCGGCTTGCCCGCGGTGCCCGGAGCGGCGCGCATGTCCCCGGGCGTGGCGATGGTGGCCCAAGCCACCTCGGTGGAGCCGTAGAGGTTGTAGAGGTTGTCCCCGAACCCGTCCATCCATTCGGTGGCCAGGTCGCCGGGCAGGGCGGAGCCGCTGGCGGCTACCACCCTCAGCGAGGACACGTCGTAGCGGCGGCGTGTGGCCTCCGGCAAGTCAAGGATGCGCTGCATCATCACGGGCACCACCACCAGCGACTCCGCTCGCGTGCGCTCGATCTGGGCGAGGCAGCTCTCGGGATCGAACTTGCGCGCCAGCACCATGGTCGAGCTGAGCAGCAGCCCGATGGTGAAGTGCGCGAAGCCCCACGAGTGAAACAGCGGCGCGGCGATGTACGTGGTCTGGCGCGTGCGCAACGGGATCTTCGAGAGCAGCGAGATGGCGGGGTCGAGCGACTGGGGCGAGGAACGGTTGGCCCCCTTCGGCGTGCCGGTGGTGCCCGAGGTGAGGATGATCGCCTTGCCGGTCTCCTGGGGCGGCACCGGCCGCTCGATGGGCCCGTCGGCGATCAGGCCCTCGAGCGTGGGATCGGCGGGATCATCGGAGGAGTCCTCCCGCCAGGCGATGAAGCGCTTGCGCCTCTTGCCGGCGTCGGCGAGCAGATCGGCGAACTCCTCGTCATAGATGATGGCTACGGGCTTCTCCCGCTGCACGACCTCGGTGAGCTGCGGGCCGGCGAAGGCTGTGTTCAGGTAGAGCGCGTGGGCGCCCAGCTTGGCCACGGCGACGGTCGACTCCACGAAGCCGCGGTGGTTGCGGCACATGATCGCCACACCGTCGCCCTCCTTGAGGCCGGCGTCCGACAGCGAGTGCGCGAGGGCGTTGGAGCGACGGTCCACCTCGGCGAAGGTGAGGGTGCCGAGCTCGTCGACCACGGCGGGCTCGTGGGGAGAGGTGACGGCCCCTGCGATGAAGCCGGCGGCCGGGCTGCGGCCCCAGCGGGCGATCGTCGAGGCGAGCCGGACCAGCTTGTCCGGGCGGATCGGCCGGATGATCCTCGCCTCGGCGAGCACCCGCAGGCTGCCCACCTCGTGCATCACCTTCCCGGCGATCCCGGGCCCCTGCTCTTTCGACATGGCTTCTCCTTCCACTCTTGCCTTCAGGTTTTCGAGGCTGGCGCGCAGGTTGTGACGCACCTCCCCCGCCGCCAGCCGGTCGGTGAGAAGTCCGAGCAGCCCGCCCGGCGCGCCGTAGCTCAGCCGGAGGATCACGCGCGTGTCGCCGCCGGAGGTCTCGCGCAGACGCCAGCGGCCACGCTGGTCGATGCCGGTGATGCTCGTCCACGCCAGGTCGGCCCGCGGGTCGCACTCCACGAACTCGATCAGGCCACCGACATCGGCCGACCCCACGTGCATCCGCATGGAGAAGCGCGAACCCACGCACAGGTCCGGGCCGGGGCCGTCCTCGGGGTCGAACCGCGTGATCCCCGGCATGAACCCGGGCCATCCCGCCGGGTCGCCGATCAGCTCCCAGACCTCCTCGCGAGGGGCC
>JACCUE010000029.1 GCA_013812005.1 Thermoleophilaceae bacterium | reverse complement strand
CTGATCGACAACGAGAGTCAGGTGCAGGAGGAGTGGCTCGAGGGCAAGCGCGTGGTTGGGATCTCCTCCGGCGCGAGCGCCCCCGAGGACCTGGTGCAGAGGCTCGTGCAGTTCTTCCGCGACCGCGGCACGGAGGACGTGTCGGAGTTCGACGTCGTCAAGGAGGACGTGCGCTTCATGCTCCCCAAGACCATCCGGAAGGCCTTGGCCGAGGCGCAGGCCTAGCCAGCCGGCGGCCGGGGCGTGAACTGGAAGCCGTGCAGACGCAGTCCGGGCTCCTCGGCCACCACCTCGCCGCCCGTCTCATACAGCCCCGGCTCCACGGGCCCCGACAGCACCGCATAGGCCTCGCCGGCGTCGTAGGCGATCGAAGCGGCCCCGCCGGTGTCCTTGGCCTCGATGAAGTCGTCCCCATCGGTCCAGTCGCGCACCAGCTCGACCCGCTCGCGGTCGGCGGGTAGCACCACGTCGGCTGTCTGGGCCGCCAACAGCACGCCTTCGGCATCCTCGGGGCGGACCGGCTCCAGCGGCTGCGGCAGATCAACCTCTGGATCGGACTCGAGCAGCACCTCGCCGATCGCGCGCTCGGCATCGAGGTAGTCGCCCTCGCCGTAGTGGATGTAGCGCAGATGGCCGGCCATGTCGAAGAGGTAGCGGCCGGGCCAGCCCAAGTTGCCGTACAGGCGCCAGACCTCGAGGTCGGGATCCAGCAGCACGGCGTGCTCGATCCCCAGCTTGCGCACCGCGCGCTCCGCCACCTCGCGGTCGCGGCCGAACGAGTAGCCGGGGGAGTGCACCCCGATCACCCGCAGGCCGTGCGGCGAGTAACGCTCGTGCCAGGCGCTGACGTAGGGCAGCGTGCGGTGGGAGTTGATCCGCGCCGTGTCGAAGAACTCAATCAGCACCGGTCCTGTCTGAAGCAGCGGGGCCATGCGCAGGAAGGCCACGTTCAGCCAGTCCATCTTGGCCGGGAACTCGGGCGCGGGTATCTGGGATTCGGGCGGCGGGCGCACGACTACCGGCCTATCTTTATCGCACCCCCTACTCAGGAGCTCCCTTGCCCACCGGTCGCGCCACCGCCAAGATCGCCGCCGCTGTTGCGGTTCTCATCCTCACCCTCGGCCTGGTCTACCTCCTGCGTCCGCTTGGGATCATCCGCGGGCCGTTCATGTTGCTCGTCCGTCACCCGATGCTGGTGACGCTGCCGTTGATCTCCTTCCTGATCACGTTCGGCCTCGGCTCGGCGCTGGTAGCCCTGCGTGGCGGGTTCAGGCGCGCACCGGAAGGCAAAGGCAGCGGTGGTGCCGCTCGTAGGCGAGGTAGGTCTCAGTTCGACTCCTACCTCAGGGCCCACGGGCTGGTCAGCAGCGATCAACCGCTGCGACTGCCCCTGGTCGTAGCCCTGGCCATCGGCTCTCTGGGTCTGCTCTGCGCCGCCGGCCTTACCAAGACCTACACCGGTCGGGCGATTTACGCGAATGCCGACTTTCAGAAGCTGCTCCCGAGTGAGCTGTCGGGCGGCGAGGTCCGGGTCAAACCGTACGAGGTTGCTCTCAAACAGCTACAGAACTCCCTCAACACCCCGACCGAGAAGATCACCAACATGCACATCGTCAAGGTCGGCGACGAGCTGCGCTGGACCGCGTTCAAGGATCCGGAGGGCCTCTTCCGTGTCTACACCAAGAAGACCGCCGGCATCATGTCGGTGACCGGCGAGTCATCCTCGCCGAGCGTCGAGCAGTCTGGCACGGGGCACGACGAGGCGTTCGAGGTCGGCCCGGGCATGAAGTGGTCGGACGGCATCAAGTGGCGGATCGCCAAGGACTTCTGCTACACCTGCGACGTCGCCGAGATGACCGCGATCCCGACCGCGAACGGGCCCGTCGTGATCGCTCCCTACATCTCCTACGAGGGCGGCCTCTTGGTCAAGCGCCCAGTTTTCGGCGGCGTCTACCTGGTCGATGCCGGCGGTTCGATCGAGGATCTGTCCCCGGCGGAGGCGCTCGAGAATCCGCTGGTCGCCGCTTCCGGACGGTTGTACCCGGAGAAGCTGGCTCGCCGGACCGCCGACTCGTACAAGTACAAGAACGGGATCCTCAACCGCATGTTCATCCACGACGAGCAACTGGAGGTCTCTGACACCGAGGAGAACTCCCAGCCCTACCTGCAGGACTTCAAGGATCTCGGCCTGCAGTGGGTGACGACGATGAAGCCGCGCGGTGAGACCTTCACCACCGCCGCCGTCCTGCTGACGGACGCCCAGAGCGGCGAGAACCGTGCCTGGGTCGTGTCGAAGGGGACATCGCTGATCGGCAACGAAAAGGCGCCGGACATCGTCCGAGGCGAGTCGATTCCCGGGATCACCTTCGCCGACGCCGGCGCCGACGATGCCGGGGGCAAGTTCCGGGTCGTCGAGCCACGTCAGATCTTCCCGGGTGGCAGGCTCCAGTTCCTGCTCACGATCATTCCGAACAGCTCCAACCGCTCGACGATGTCGATCATCGTCGATGCCGAGCGCCAGGAGGTCGTCGCCAAGTTTCCGGCCACGACCGAGGGCGACGCCGACCTGATCGAGTATCTCGCCAGCGGCACGCTCCCCGAGGACGAGACCGTGGACCCCGGTGAGGTTGACGGCGAGCTGACCACCGGCGAGGGTGCTGCGGCGACACTGGAGCGTCTGCTGGAGCAGAACCGCACCGAGCAAGCTCAAGCCGGGGATCGGATCGAGGCCCTCAAGACCCAGGAGCGTGACCTGGAGCGACTGTTGAAGGAGGCGGAGCGCGAAGTGCCCGAGGCTCCGGCCGAGGAGTAGTCCGGCCGACGACCTTCTCGATTCCGGGCGAAACAGCGTCCTGATCCCGCCGGCCGGTGATGGCGTTGCGGGGACGGTTAGGATGCCTCAGCCGTCCCTTCGCCGCCTACCAAGGAGCTGTCAGTGGACTTCTTCGCCCGCCTCGACTCGCTGCGTGAGCGCTGGAACGTGCTCGAGCACCCCTTCTATCAGCGCTGGAGCGAGGGCCGCCTCGAGCGCGAGGAGCTGTCCTTCTACGCGGGCGAGTACCGCCACGCGGTGGTCGCGCTGTCCGAGGCCGTGGACGCGGCGGCGCGCGCAGCGGAGCCCGAGGTGCGCTCGCTGCTCGCCGAGCACGCCGCCGAGGAGGCGGACCACGTGGTGCTGTGGGATGACTTCGCCGGCGCCCTGAATGCCGACGTCGACCGCCGGCCTCGTGCCGAGACGCAGGCCTGCCGCGAGTCCTGGACGGCCGGCCGCGACGCGCTCGAGAACCTGGTGGCGGCCTTCACCGTCGAGTCGGGCCAGCCTCCGATCGCCCGCACCAAGCTCGACGGCCTGCTGGCCAACTATGGCTTCGAGGAGGGCCCCGCCACGGAGTACTTCGCTCTGCACGCCGAGCGCGACCACGAGCACGCCGCGCAGTCGCGCGAGCTGATCGAAGAGCGGCTCGCCGACGCCGACCTCGACCGCCTGCTCGAGGTGGCAGAGGGGGTGCTGCGCGGAAACTGGGAGCTGCTCGACGGCGTCGAGCGATCATCGGGCCGGATGCGCTAGCGCACCCGGGTACACCCTCAGGCCACGCCGGATATCGCCTGCAGCAACTGGGGCGATACCCACAGCTCGATCGCCCCGCTGACCAGCAGCACGGGGACCGCGACGCCGACGGTGACCACGGTCGCGGCCAGCAGCTCGTCCCAGCGGTCGCGGCGGCTCGCCACCAGCCATGCGGCCAGCGGGAGGAAGAGGGCCACCAGCTCAGGCAGGGCGTGAGGCAGCAGGCTCAGCACCAGCAGGGCGGGGGAGATATCGAGCTGGTTGGCGATCGTGGCGGCGTCGCCTCCGATCACGTAGGCCTGCGTGGTGAGGGAGAAGGTGGTGGCGCAGGCCACGAAGACGATGGCGAAGCGGGCCGTCTTCTCGTGGATCCAGCGGTCGAGGCCGCTGCGCTCGGCCGCAGACAGCGGGATCGAGCTTCCCGCCATGAAGCCGGCGACGCACGCCAGTGCATGCAGCGTGAGCACGAGCGAGTTGCGAAAGAGCACGAAGAGGTAGTCGCCGGCGTCGGGAGGGCTGTAGAGGCCCGGCAGCTGAAGCGGAGTGGGATCCGGGCGCGACAGCTCGGCCACGCCGTAGACGGCGCCCAGCAGGCCCAGGGCCACCGCAAGGCTGAGCGCCAACCACGGCCCCAGCACCTCCATCGGGCGCAGGTTGAACCGCTGCAGCGCGAGGCGCGTGTCGCGCATGCCCTGCACCAGTACGAGCTCGTTCACGTTCACCTCCGTTGCAATCGGCATCGCGGAGGAGGATGTTGAATCGATGACCCTGCCGGCTCTGACGCGCAGCAGCCCGGGGTGTCGTTTCGTTCCTGTGTGTGCTGGGATGGCATGGTGAGCCACAACGGAGCCATCGGCGGCATCGATCTGGGCGGCACCAAGATCCAGGCGGCTGTGGTCGACGCGCGCCACGAGGTGCTCGGCCAGGCGCGGCGCGAGACGCCCGCCTCCGGCGGGCCCGATGCGATCGTGGCCGAGATGGCGGCGGCGCTCGGGGAGGCGTCCGACGCCGCCGGCATCGAGACCGACAGCCTTCTGGGCGTTGGCGTGGGATCGCCGGGAACGGTTGACGCCCCCGCAGGCACGGTGGCCCAGGCTTCCAACCTGTCCGAGTGGAGCAAGCCCTTTCCCCTGTCTCAGCGCCTGGAGGAGGCGCTGGGCACACGGGTCGCCCTCGGCAACGACGTGCAGGTGGCGGTGGACGCGGAGTTCGCGCTCGGTGCCGCGCGCCACCACGATTCCGTGCTCGGCGTGTTCTGGGGAACCGGAGTGGGCGGCGGGCTGGTGCTTGACGGCAAGCCGTGGCTGGGCCGTGGCGCCGGAGCCGAGTTCGGCCACATGGTGGTCGAGCAGGGAGGCGCCCGCTGCCCGTGCGGTCGGCGCGGATGCGTAGAGGCGTACGCCGGGCGCGGCGCAATGGAGGATCGCGCCCGCAAGCTGGCCGGCAAGGGCCGGGAGACGGTGCTCTTCGAAATCATGGAGGAGCGCGGCCGGACGAGGTTGCGCAGCGGCATCTGGTCCCGCGCGCTGGACCGCGACGACGAGCTGGCGCACGAGCTGATGGGCCGGGCCGTCGAGGCGCTCGGCGCCGGGATAGCCTCGGCCGTCAACCTGCTGGACATCGGGGCCGTGGTCATCGGCGGCGGGCTGGGCACCCGCTTGGGCGAGCCCTACGTGAAGAAGATCTCCAAGGCCATGAGGCCGCACCTGTTCGTCGACGACCGACCGCCGGAGGTGTCGCTGGCGGCCCTCGGAGACCTGGGCGGCGCCATCGGCGCGACCCTTCTCATCGCCCGATAGCGGCGCTCGGCCTTCGGCGAGGTTCTGCATGACCTACGTGCAAAACCTCGCTCAACCGGGGATCTGACCGCCGAAAGAGCGCAATTCACGCGGATCGGGGCCGTTTCCCTCAGTTCACGAGCTTGCGGGTCATCCCCGCGATCGCCACCCGCCAGGCCGCCAGCCCGAACACCACGAGCGCGCCCACGTGGGCCGCGTCGGTGAGTCCCTCCCAGCCGAACACCGCGTGGCGCACCAGCTCGACGCAGTGGTAGAGCGGGTTGATCTGTGCCGCCACCTGCGCCCACTCGGGCAGCCCATCGATCGGGAAGAAGGTGCCGGCCACGAGGAACAGCGGCGTGATCACCGCGCTGGTCACGTAGTTGAAGTTCTCGATCGACTTCAGGAAAGCCGCGATGCAGATCCCGAAGCAGGCCCATCCGAACCCGGCGGTGAAGTTGATGAAGGGCACCGCCAGCATGCCCCAGCTGGGGTCGAGCCCGAAGATCATCGCCACCAGCAGCGGCGAGCACCCGTAGACGCCGGCGCGGGTCGCGATCCAGAGCGCCTCGGCGGTCACCAGCTCCTCCGTGTCCACCGGCGCGGCCAGGATCGCGTCGTAGGTGTGCTGGAACTGGTACTTGACGAACGTGCCGAACATCGCCGGGAAGATCGACGAGAACAGCACCGCGGTGGCCACCGTGCCGGTGCCAACGAACTCCACGTAGCGGAAGCCGCCCACCTCCGAGACCAGCGAGCCGAAGCCGAACCCGAAGGCCAGCAGGTAGATGGTCGGCTCGACCGTCGAGGAGAAGGTCGTGGCACGCCAGTAGGAGGAGAAGTTGATCATCTCGCGCACGAGCACACCACCGAGCGCAGGCCTCTCCAGGCGCCCGAGCTTGCGCTTGGGGCGTGAGGCCCCGGCCGCCGAGCTCACGAGATCTCCTCGCCGGTGAGCAGCACGAACACGTCCTCGAGGTTCGCGGGGCGGCGCTCCCCTTCCGGCGCCGCGTCTCCGTTCGCCGCGTGCAGGCCCAGCACCGCCACCGACGTGCCGGTGCGCCGCGTGCGAAAGCCGGCGGCCAGCGCCGACCCCTCTGCTTCGGCCAGCTTGGCCGGTGGTCCGTAGACCTCCACGGCGTCGCGCCCGGCGTGCTCGGTGACCAGTTCCGAGGGCCGTCCGGAGGCCACGGCCTTGCCGTGGGACATGATCGTCACGCTGTCGGCCAGGCGCGCGGCCTCCTCGATGTAATGCGTGCTCATCAGGATCGATACGCCCTCGGCGCGCATGGCATCGATCAGGGCCCATAGCTCCTGTCGCACCTGGGGGTCGAGGCCCACGGTGGGCTCATCGAGCAGCAGCAGCCGCGGGCGGTGCACCAGCGCGCGGGCGATCAGCATCCGCCTGCGCATCCCGCCCGACAGCTCGTCCACCTTGGCATGGCGGCGCTCACTGAGGTTGGCGACCCCGATCGCGCGCTCCACGGCGTCGCGGCGCTCTGAGCGGGGCACCCGGTACAGGTGGGCGAACACGACCAGGTTCTGCTCCACCGTGAGGGTGGTGTCGAGGTTGTCGAGCTGTGGCACCACGCCGCACTCGGCACGCGCCTGCTTGGACTCGCCCGGAAGGTCGTAGCCGAGCACCTCTATCTCGCCCTCGTCGGCGATCGCCTGCGCGGTGAGCATCTTCATCGTGGTGGACTTGCCCGCGCCGTTGGGGCCGAGCAGGCCGACGCAGGTGCCCTCGGGCACGTCGAGATCGAGGCCGTCGACCGCGGTGATCGGCCCGTAGCGCTTGACCACGCCGCGCAGCCGGATCGAGAGGGGACTTTCACGGTCGGGGGGACTCACCGCAGCAGCGTAGGCTACGAGCCGTGGGCTACCTGGACCTCGCTGACCGCACGTGGCCTCTCCTGACTCGAGTGATGGGACTGCACACGCGCGCCTACCGGGTGACGCGAGGCGTGGTGGGCCATCGCCTTCCCGGTCTGCCGCCGATGCTGCTGCTCGACCACGAGGGCGCGAAGAGCGGACAGCGCCGCACCAGCCCACTGCTCTACATCCGCGACGGCCGTGACGTGGTGATCGTGGCGTCCAAGGGCGGGTACGCCAAGCATCCCGCCTGGCTTCACAACCTCCGCGCCCACCCCGACACGACGGTGCAGATCGGCCGTGCGCGGCACGAGGTCCGAGCCCGGGAGGCGTCCCCTGACGAGCATGCCCGCCTCTGGCCCCGCGCCGTGGACGCCTACGCCGCGTACGAGGACTATCAGCGCCGCACCGAGCGACAGATCCCGCTGGTGATCCTCGAGCCGCGCTAGAAGCGGCGGCGCAGCAGGCGCCGGGCGGGCGGGCGGCGGAAGTTCGCCTGAGCGAGTGCCGCGTTGACGCTCGCCAGTGTGATCGCCGAGGCCAGATGCAGGGTGCCGAGCAGATTCAGCGCCTTCTTGAGCCGCTGCGCCTCCTCGTCGGCCCGCTTGGAGGGCGCGTCGCCGGTCTTCATCGGCACCGCACCGTCGGGGGCTGTGCGCGCGAAGCGCATGCCGGTGGCCGCGCTGCCGATGCCGGTGAGGGCGACCGCTCCCACGGCGGCGTCCTTGGCCAGCGCGAGCCGCCGCTCGGTGGGGGAG
>JACCUE010000023.1 GCA_013812005.1 Thermoleophilaceae bacterium | reverse complement strand
GGCGCTACTACGGTGGCTGCGAGCACGTGGACGTGGCCGAGGAGCTGGCCATCGCGCGCGCCAAGGAGCTGTTCGGCGCCGAGCACGTGAACGTGCAGCCCCACGCCGGAGCCCAGGCCAACGCGACCGCCTACCACGCGCTGCTCGAGCCCGGCGACCGCATCCTCGGGATGAAGCTCGACCACGGTGGCCACCTCACCCATGGGATGAAGATCAACTTCTCCGGGCGCCTCTACGACATCGTGGCCTACGGGGTGCGCGAGGAGGACTCCCGGCTCGACATGGACGCGCTCCAGCGGCTGGCGGACGAGTTCAGGCCCAAGCTGATCCTCGCCGGCTGGTCGGCCTACCCGCGCGAGCTCGACTTCGAGCGCTTCCGCGAGATCGCCGACTCGATCGGCGCCCTGCTGATGGTGGACATGGCCCACTTCGCGGGGCTGGTGGCCGCGGGGGAGCATCCCAGCCCCGTTCCCTACGCCGACGTGGTCACCACGACGGTGCACAAGACCCTCGGCGGCGCCCGCGGCGGGATGATCATGTGCAAGGAGGAGTACGCGAAGAGGATCGACTCCGCGTTGTTCCCCGGCCAGCAGGGCGGGCCGCTCATGCACGTCGTGGCCGGCAAGGCCGTGGCGCTCAAGATCGCCAAGTCCGAGCTGTTTCGCGAGCGCCAGCGGCGCACGCGCGCCGGGGCGCAGGCGCTGGCCGAGGAGCTGCTCGCGGGCGGGGTGAACGTGCTCACCGGCGGCACCGACGTCCATCTCGTGCTGGTGGACCTGCGCGACTCCGACCTCGACGGCCTGCAGGCCGAGGACCGCCTCCACGACATCGGCATCACGGTGAACCGCAACGCCGTGCCCTTCGACCCGCGCCCGCCCAGGGTGTCCTCGGGCCTGCGCGTGGGCACCTCCGCGCTCGCCACTCGCGGGCTGCAGGTCGACGACTTCCGGGAGATCGGCGGCGCGATCGTCGAGGCCCTCACCGGCGACTTCACCGACGCCGCCCGGGCCGACCTGGCCGAGCGCAGCCGGGCGATGGCCGAGCGCTACCCGCTCTACCCGCACCTCTGACGGGCGGAGCTCGACGGTGACCGCCGGCGTCTTCGCGCTCGAGGGCGTCTGCGCGTCGCGCGGCGGGCGCTCCGTCCTTCGTGATCTGGACCTCGAGATCGGAGAGGGCGCCACCGCTCTCGTCGGACCCTCGGGAGCCGGCAAGTCGACGCTCCTGCGGCTGCTCAACCGCCTGGCCGATCCCGATCGCGGCACGGTGCGCTTCGCCGGCAGGGACGTGTGCGATCTCGATCCGCTCGAGCTGCGCCGCCGCGCCTGCCTCGTGCCCCAGCTGCCGGCGCTGCTGCCCGGCACGGTGGCCGACAACGTGCGATACGGCCCGGAGCTGTGCGGAAACGAGGCCGACGTACCTCACAGCCTCGAGCTGGCCGGCCTCGGCCGCTCCTACGCCGAGCGCGAGGCCGGCCGGTTGTCCGTGGGAGAGCAGCAGCGCGTGATGCTCGCGCGCGCCCTCGCGCTCGAGCCCGAGGTGCTGCTGCTCGACGAGCCCACCTCGGCGCTCGACTCCCGGACCGAGGCCGGGGTGGAGGCCACGCTGATGCGACTGGTTCACGAGCACGGCGTCTCGGTCGTGGTGGTCACCCACGACTCAGGGCAGGCGCGCCGCCTGGCTCGCCGAACGATCGACCTCCGGCCCGAGGCGGCGGGGTGACGCCGGTCGACATCACCCTCACCGAGGTGGCCGCCTCGCTGGCGCTGGTGGCGATCGCCGCGGCCGTCTCGCTGTGGCGGCGAGCCGAGCTCGAGGGCGATCTGGCGGTGGCGGTGTTGCGGTCGTTCCTGCAGCTCACCGCCGTGGGCTACGTGATCCAGGCCATCTTCGACTCGGACAGCCTGTGGCTCGTGGCACTGCTGCTGGCGGGCATGGTGGCCGTCGGCACCTTCACCGCGCGCGGACGGGCGCGCAGGGTGCCGGGGGCGCTGCGCCCGATCGCGTTCGCGTTGAGCGCCGCCGCCGGCGTGACCCTGGCGCTCGTGCTCGCGCTCGACGTCTTCCCCGCCGAGCCCCGCTACCTCGTGCCGGTGGGAGGGATGGTGATCGGCAACGCCATGACCGCCGCCGCCGTGGCGCTCAACCGCCTCGGCGACGAGGTGTCCGCACAGGCCCGGCCGCTGGAGGCGACTCTCGCCCTCGGCGCCACGTCACACCAGGCGGCGCGGCCGTTGGTCACCGGCAGCCTGCGCTCGGGACTGATTCCGCTGATCGACCAGACCAAGACCACCGGCGTCGTCGCCTTCCCGGGCACCCTGGTCGGGGCGCTGGTGGCCGGCGCCGAGCCCATCGACGCCGTCCGGCTGCAGCTGATCCTTCTGTGGCTGCTGCTCGGCAGCGTGGCCCTGGCGGGCCTGATCGCCACGTCACTGGGCTACCGGGGCTTCTTCACCGGGGCGCACCAGCTGAGGGAGATGCGGCCGGCAGAGGAGTGAGAGAAGCCGAGGAGCCGGGCGGACTCAGCGGCGATCAGGTGCAGTCGTCGTGATCGCAGGCGCGTTGGTCCGAGATCGCCGGCAGTGGACTCTCGACGCAGCAGCCCTCGCCGCGCCAGGCTTCGACGCCCTCGCGAACGGCGACGCCTGCGATCAGCAGGCCGACTGCGGGGTCGAGCCACCAGGCGCCGAAGACGGCGTTGCCGAGCAGGCCGACCAGCAGGGCGGCTGCGAGGTAGGCGCACAGCATGTTCTGGCGCCCCTCGCCCTTGGTCGCCGCCGAACCGAGCCCTTCGGCGAGGCGCTGCTTGGCCACGCCGAGCAGCGGCATGATGATCACCGAGCCGACGGCCAAGCCGATCCCGACCCAGCTCACATCCGGACGGTCGCCGCCGAGCAACGCGCGGATCGATTCGATCCCGACGTATGGGGCGAGCACGAAGAACTGGACCGCGACGAGCTTCTGGGCGCGCGTCTCTGCGGCCTCGGAGAACATTCGCGTGCCGGTGAAACGCCAGATGATGATGGTGCTCGCAAAGCCTTCGACAGCGCTGTCGAGGCCGAAGCCGATCAGCGCGACCGAGCCGGCGGCGATGCCGGCGACGATGGCGACCGCACCCTCGATCGTCATCCAGCCAAGGCTGAGCCAGGAAAGCAGCCTGACCTTGCCTGCCAGACGCGCGTACTGGTCACGGCCGGGGACCTGACCGGCGCCCGGGCCGGCCGGCAGCGGGGCGGGCGCGGTGGGGGTCATCGAGCCCAGTGCGTGTCCGGGGCGAGGACGACGCCGAGCAATGCGCGCCCGACCGGCGTAAGGGAGTACAGAACCATCTTGCCCTCACGCCGGGAGGTCGCCAGGCCGGCGGCGCGGAGCTGGCGCAGATGGTGCGAGACCAGGTTCTCAGCGCGTTCGGCGATCCAGCTCAGGTCACAGACACAGAGCTCGTCGGTCTCGGCCAGAGCGGCGGCGAGCATCAGTCGCGTCGGGTCCGACAGCGCGCCCGCGCGTCGCGCGGCCGGCGCCGCGGCCTCGCTGCTCAAGCGTTTCTCTCGGAGGGTCTCGGCCTTGGCCAGGTCGAGACACAGCAGTTCGCAACGGTCCTCGGCCACCGCGATCAAACTAACAGGCATTGTATCGTTAGATCAAGCTGGCCGCTCTACCCTGAGTGGCGGTGACCGACGCCACCCAGCGCCCTCTCCTGGTCAAGCCCCGCCTGCGGGGGGTGTCGCACCAGTGGGCCTTCTTCGTCTCGGTCGGGCTCGGGA
>JACCUE010000020.1 GCA_013812005.1 Thermoleophilaceae bacterium | reverse complement strand
CGGCGCGGTGGCTCACCGAGTTCTACCTGCTGATCTCCCTCGGGGGAGCACTTGGCGGGGTTTTCAACGCGATCGTGGCACCGGCGCTGTTCGACTCCCTGGCGGAGTACCCGATCGCGCTCGTGCTCGCGGCCCTGTGCCTGCCGCGGCGCCCGCCCCGGATCCCCCCGGGCCCCTATGCGCGCTGGCTCGACCTCGGGTTGCCGCTCGCCCTCGGGACGATCGTCGCGCTGATGGTCTTGCTGATCGGCTTCGCAGAGCCAGACGCCCAGCGGTACGGCAAGATGTTCGCCTTCGGCATGGCGGCGGGGGTCGCCGTCAACTTCATCCGCCGCCAGCTCCGGTTCGGCCTGTCGGTGGGAGCGATCGTGCTGGCGGTTGCGCTCGCCTCGGCCTCGGACGACCAGGAGCTGCACCGCGAGCGCAGCTTCTTCGGCGTCTACCGTGTGACGGCAGCCGAGGGCGGCGATCTACACCGGCTCGTTCACGGCACCACGACGCACGGGGCCCAGGACCTCTCTCCCGGCCGCGAGCGCAGGCCGGCCAGCTACTACCACCCCGGCAGTCCGATCGGCCAGGTGCTCAGCGAGCTGCCCTCGACCGTGACGACGCGCGCCGCGATCATCGGCCTCGGTACGGGCTCGATCGCCTGCTACAGCGAGCCGGGCGAGCGGTGGACCTTCTACGAGATAGACCCAACGGTCGAGCGCATCGCCCGCGACCCGCGCTTCTTCACCTATCTGCGCGACTGCCGGGGGGAGTTCGACGTGGTCCTCGGCGACGCCCGGCTCAGACTGCCCCGCGCCGCCGATCGGGGTTACGGGCTGATCGTTGCGGATGCGTTCAGCTCTGACGCCGTCCCCGTCCACCTCATCACCCGCGAGGCGCTCGCGCTCTACCGCTCGAAGCTACGAGAGCACGGGATCGTCGCCTTCAACGTGTCGAACAGCTACCTGGCCCTCGAGCCCGTGCTCGGAAACCTCGCACGCGACGCGGGGATGGCCTGCGTCGCTCAGGAGGACGATCGAAGCGCGGAGGACGGGCGGCCCGAGACGGAAGGCTCGGACTGGGTCGTGATGTCGAGGTACACGCGCGACCTGAGGGCGGTCGCCCCCCAACCCCGGTGGCACGACTGCCGGCGCTCCCCGGGCAGTGACCCCTGGACCGACGACTACTCCAACCTGCTCGGCGCGCTCGACCTGAGCCAATGACCCTCGGCATTACGGGCGCGATCTCCCTTGACCACTGCCGGGTTGTCGCTGGCGCCCCTTAAAGACGAACGCCCCGGCCGGGGGAAGCCAGGGCGCTCGGGGGTCATAGGGAGGTACTTCTTGCGTATGCACCTCCGGTATCGGCAGGCAGCGCGGGAAACTTGAGCGCCCGTCGCCCGGCGGTCAGGCACGGCCTCTGTGCCTATGCAACGCTTAGGCAATGAGCAACAGGGAAGGGCACGGCCTGCTCCTCGGAGACGCGGCGCGGGCGATCGGGGTGAGCCCGGACACCCTGCGGCGCTGGGAGCGCGACGGCAAGCTTGCCACCCGCCGCGACGCCGCCAACCGCCGCCGCGTCGCGCCAGAGGACGTGGAGCGTCTGGCCGGGCATCCGCAGCGGCATCCGGCGGGTGATCAGCTGTCGGCGCGCAACCGCTTCCGGGGTGTCGTGCGCTCTGTGCAGGTCGACGGCGTGATGGCCCTGGTGGAGATCGAGGCCGGGCCTCACCTCGTCATCGCCGCCATCACACGGGACGCGGTCGATGAGCTGGGCCTCGCGCCCGGGGTGCCGGCCACCGCCGCCGTCAAGGCCACTTCGGTGATGATCGAGAGGGGCAACGACAGGTGATGCGCATCGCGGCGCTGCTGGCGGCGCTGGCGCTGTCGGCGACGCCGCTGGGCGGATGCGCCGGCGACGATGGCGGCGAAGGTGGCAAGGCCCGCCTCACCGTCTCCGCCGCACAGTCGCTGCAGGCCGCCTTCGAGGACTACGGCGCCCGGTTCGATCCCGCCACGGCCCGGTTCAGCTTCGCGGGATCGGACGCGCTGGCCGCGCAGATCCGTCAGGGCGTGCGGCCGGACGTCTACGCCGCGGCGAGCCCCGAGCTGCCACGCCGGCTGTTCAGGGAGGGGTTGGTGGAGGAGCCGGTCGAGTTCGCCGGCAACCGCCTGGTGATCGCCGTGCCCGCTGACTCCACGATCGACGGGGTGGCCGATCTAGGCCGGGAAGGCACCGCGCTGGCGGTGGGCGCCGAGACGGCGCCGGTGGGCGCGTACACGCGGGAGGTGCTCGGCCGTCTCCCCGCGGCCCAGCGCCGCGCCGTCCTCGCCAACGTGCGATCGCTAGAGCCCGACGTGTCGGGTGTCGTGGGCAAGCTCACACAGGGCGCCGCGGACGCCGGCCTGCTCTACGCCACCGACGTGCAGGGGGCGGGCGGCCGCCTCAGAACGATCGAGCTGCCCAGCCGGCTGCGCCCGCGCGTGACCTACGTTGCGGCGGTGGTCAAGGGCGCGAAGGAGCCCACGGCCGCGCGGGCGTTCATCGACGGCCTCCTGTCGGGCCCGGGGCGGGCGGCACTGCGACGGGCGGGCTTCGTGGCGCCGCGATGACCGGCGGGCGCTGGTTCACCGCCGTCCTGGTGGCGGCTCTCGGCGTGGCCATGGTCTTCCTCACGCTGCCGCTGGTCGCCATCTTCGTGGACGTCGGGCCCGGCGAGCTCATCTCCAGCCTCGGCGATCCCGGCGCCCTCGACGCTCTGCGGCTCAGCCTGGAGACGACCGCGATCGCCCTCACGCTGATCCTCGTGATCGGCACCCCCGCGGCATGGCTGCTGGCCACCCGCTCCTTTAGGGGCCGATCGCTGGCCATCACCCTTGTTGAGCTGCCGCTGGTGGTGCCCCCGGCGGTGGCCGGCATCGGGCTGCTGGCCGCGGTCGGGCCGGGTGGCCTGCTGGGCGAGACCGTGGCCGCGGCGGGGCTGGAGCTGGTGTTTCAGACGGCAGGCGTGGTCGTGGCGCTCACCTTCGTCGCCAGTCCCTTCTACATCCGCCAGGCCCAGGCCGCGTTCGGCGCCCTCGACCCGTCGGTGATCGAGGCCTCCCGCACCCTCGGGGCCGGTGAGGCACGCACCTTCGCCCGCATCGCGGTGCCCAACGCGCTGCCGGGGCTGCTGGCCGGGGCGGCGCTGGCCTGGGGGCGCGCGCTCGGCGAGTTCGGCGCGACGCTGGTGTTCGCCGGCAGCCTCGGCGGCGTCACCCAGACCGCGCCGCTGGCGATCTACGAGCGCCTGTCGGGCGACTTCACCGCCGCGCTGGCGCTGTCCGCGGTGCTCGTGGCCGCGAGCGCGGCGATCCTGCTCGGCGTCAAGCTCGCGGCGGGCGCGAGGGTGCTTGGCGATGCTCGCGCTTGACGTGCAGACGACGGTCGGAGCGCTCGGCCTCGACGTGCGCGTGGAGGTCGGGGCCGGTGAGTGCCTGGCGGTGGCTGGGCCGTCCGGTGCAGGCAAGACCACCCTCCTGCGCATCGCGGCGGGCCTGACGGGCGCCGACCACGGAAGGGTCGAGTGCGGCGGAGAGGTGTGGCTGGACACCGCGACCGGCACTTCCCTCGCACCGGAGCGTCGCCGGGTCGGATACCTGTTCCAGGACCACGCCCTGTTCGGAAACCTGAGCCTGTGGCGCAACGTTGCGTTCGGCATGGACGGCGTGGCGCGCGGGCAGAGGCGGGAGCGGGCCGTGGCGCTGCTGGACCGCTTCGGGATGGCAGCGCGCGCCGATTCCCGTCCTGGCGCGCTGTCCGGCGGCGAGCGACAGCGCGTCGCGCTCGCCCGCGCGCTGGCCCGCCGTCCTCGCGCGCTGCTTCTGGACGAGCCGCTGTCGGCCCTCGACTCCCGCACCCGCGCGGGCGCCACGCGCGAGCTCGGTGCCCTGATGGGCGAGGCCGAGGCGCCCGCCCTGCTCGTGACCCACGACTTCGAAGAGGCCGCGCTCCTGGCCGACCGCGTCGCGGTGATCGACGAAGGCCGCGTGATCCAGACCGGGACCCCGGCGCAGCTGGCAGGCGTGCCCGCCTCGGCCTTCGTGGCCGACTTCACCGGCGCGGTGGTGCTTCACGGGGTTGCCCGCCGCGGCGATGGCGGGCTCACGCAGGTGGAGCTCGAGGGAGGAGGCCGGGTGGCCAGCACGGACACCGCCGAGGGGCGCGTGGCCGTGAGCGTGCATCCCTGGGAGATCGGACTCGAGCCGGCGGGCTCCGCCGGCTCGGGCTCGGCCCGCAACCGCCTGGCCGCCACCGTCGCCGCGGTCACGCCGCTTGGCAATCGCACGCGGGTGGCGCTGCTGGCTCCGCAG
>JACCUE010000004.1 GCA_013812005.1 Thermoleophilaceae bacterium | reverse complement strand
GCCTACCACACAGATCGCGGCGAGCACCGCCACAAGGTGCTCACCCCGGACACCGCTCACGGCACCAACCCGGCCACCGTCACGATGGCCGGCTACGAGGTGGTCAAGGTGGGCACCGACGAGCACGGCGGCGTGGACATCGAGGACCTGCGGGCCAGGGCCGACAAGGACGTGGCCTGCCTGATGCTCACCAACCCCAACACGCTCGGGCTCTTCGATCGCAACATCTCAGAGATCGCGGAGATCGTGCACGGGGCGGGGGCGACGCTCTACTACGACGGGGCCAACCTCAACGCCGTGATGGGCATCTCGCGGCCCGGCGACATGGGCTTCGACATCGTGCACTACAACCTGCACAAGTCCTTCACCCAGCCCCACGGGGGTGGCGGTCCCGGGGCCGGGCCGATCGCGGTGTCCGACCGCATCGAGCCCTACCTGCCCCGACCCCAGGTGGTGCGCACCGGCTCGGATGGCAATGGCGCCGAGCCGCGCTATGACCTGGACCACGACCGGCCCAAGTCGATCGGCAAGATGCGCGGCTTCCAGGGCAACTTCGGAGTGTTCGTGCGCTCCTATGCCTACATCTGCTCCCTCGGTGGGGAGGGGCTGAAGGAGGCTTCGGAGACGGCCGTGCTCAACGCCAACTACCTGCGCGCGCGCCTCGGCGAGGAGGACATCGCCAAGTACCTCCCGATCGCCTTCGACCGCATCTGCATGCACGAGTTCGTGCTTTCGGGCAGGGGGGCACGCGATCAGCTCGGCATCAAGACGCTCGACATCGCGAAGCGGATGCTCGATCACGAGGTGCATCCGCCCACCGTCTACTTCCCGCTGCTGGTCGAGGAGGCCCTGATGATCGAGCCCACCGAGACAGAGCCCAAGGAGCGCCTCGACCACTTCGCCGAGGTGGTGCGATCGATCCTGCGCGAGGCCGAGCATGATCCCGACATCGCCCGTAATGCGCCCTATACCACGCCGGTGCGCCGCCTCGACGAGGCCGGCGCGGCCAAGCGGCCGGTGGTCAGGCAGGGGATGGGCGAGAACCCCGGGGACCCGCAGCGCGCCGCGAAGAACCCTGCCGGCGCGACCGGCGCCGTTTAGGCTGGGAAGCGCGCCGCTAACCGGAGCCGGCACCGACAATTGTGCGAGGCGGACCCGGAGACCGAGATCGAGGAGACCGTCGGTGCGATGGCCGAGCTAGTGTCAGGAGGGCAAGGTGCGCTACCTGGGCCTCTCGGAGGCCGGGCCGGACACGATCAGGCGCGCTCACGAGGTGCACCCGATCACCGCTCTGCAGACCGAGTACTCACTGTGGGAGCGCGGGGTGGAGGAGGAGATCCTGCCCACCGTGCGCGAGCTGGGGATCGGCTTCGTGGCCTACTCCCCGCTCGGCCGCGGCTTACTGACCGGCAAGATCGAGAAGCCCGAAGATCTCGAGGAGGACGATTCTCGCCGCCGGCGCTTCCCGCGTTTCGAGCGCGAGAACTTCGACGCGAACATGGATCTGGTGCGCAAGGCCGGCGAGCTGGCCGCGGAGAAGGAAGCGACTCCCGGCCAGATCGCGCTCGCGTGGGTGGCGGCTCAGGACGCCGTGCCGATCCCGGGCACCAAGCGGCGCAAGTACCTCGAGGAGAACGTCGGGGCCACCGACGTCGAGCTGAGCGAGGACGACCTGCGCCGCCTGGCTGAGGCCTTCCCCGCCGGAGCCGCCGTGGGTGAGCGCTACGCCCCCGAGCAGATGGACGCGCTCGGCCGCTGACCCGCGTTCACTGCGAGCCCGGCGGTCGGTCCTGGCCGCGCTGCACGGCCGCTGAGAACCTCTCGAGGCCGACTTGCAGGCCCTGCAGGATGCCGTCGGCGTAGTCGTCGGCACCGAATCGGACCTGGCGCTCGCGTGTGCGGGCTCCCTGCACGATCCTTTCGGCTCGGCGCTCAGCCAGCCTCGCGACCTCCTCAGCGCCGACGAGTCGGTCGCGCTCCTGGCGCGCCTCTTCGAGGATCCGCTCTGACTCACGCCTGGCCTCGGCGCGCATCTCGTGAGCCTCCTTGGTGATCCAGCGCGCCTGCTTGAGCTCCTCGGGGATCGTGGCGCGCATCCGATCGAGGATCGAGAACATCTGCCGCCGGTCGAGGCGCACATGGGGGCTGAGGAGCCCCGACTTGGCGTCGTTCAACGCGTCGTCGAGCTCGTCGATCAGTACCAGGACATCCATTCGGCTCTCGGGTTCTCAGGTTCTTCACCGCTCGAGGACCTCCTGCCCGGCGCGAGAAGCCACGTGTGGTGAGGAGACCGGCTCGACCTGTACATAGACTGCCGCCCGTGCGGATCTTCAGCGGCATCCAGCCCACCGGGCGCAAGCACCTGGGCAACTACATCGGAGCGATCCGCCAGTACGTGGAGGGTCAGGATCGCGGCGATCCGGCGATCTACTCGATCGTCGACCTGCACGCCACCAGCGTGGACTACGACCCCGGGGCGCTGCCGAGCTATGTCTACGACACCACCGCGATGCTCCTCGCGGCGGGGCTCGAGCCCGACCGCTGCATCCTCTTCCGCCAGTCAGACGTGCAGGAGCACACCGAGCTGTGCTGGCTGCTCTGCTCGGTCACCGCCCACGGTGACCTCAACCGGATGCACCAGTTCAAGGACAAGTCGACCCAGCAGCGCGAGCTGATCTCCGCCGGCCTGTTCCTCTACCCGGTGCTGATGGCCGCTGACGTACTGGCCTACCGCGCGCACGAGGTACCGGTGGGAGACGACCAGCGCCAGCACGTCGAGCTGATGCGCGACATCGCGGAGCGCTTCAACGCCGCCTACGGCGAGGTGCTGGTGGTTCCCGAGCACAGGATCCCCGCGGTGGGGGCGCGGATCATGGACCTGCAGGACCCCACGCGGAAGATGTCCACCACCGCCAGCGAGGAACGGGGCCTGATCTTCGTCGACGATGACGAGGAGGCGATCGTCAAGAAGCTCAGGAGCGCGGTCACCGACTCGGGATCGGAGGTACGCCGGGGCGAGGACAAGCCCGGCATCACCAACATGATCGACATCCTGGCGGCCGTCCGTGCGGTGGGGGCCGATGAGATCGAGCGCGAGTTCTGCGACTTGCGCTACGGCGACTTCAAGGTGGCCGTCGCCGAGGCGGTGGCGGGCTACCTGGCTCCGGTGCGGGAGCGCTACGGCCAGCTGCGACCCGACGAGGCCGCGCTCGAGGCCACCCTGCGGGAGGGGGCCGAGAGGGCCAGGGCGATCGCCTCGGACACGATGGTCGACGTACGTGTGGCGATGGGGATAGGAGCCCCGCGCCCGACGTGAGCCCGCTCAGCCGACGTGACCTCCTGCGCGCGGGCGGAGCCGGTGCCGCCGGCCTGGCTGCCGGGTCGGCCGGCTACGCACTGCTGGACTCCGAGACCCACCAGGGCGAGAAGGCGGCGAGAGAGGAGCCCCGCAACGTGGTCGTCGTGGTGATCGACAACCTGCGCGCCGACCACGTGGGTGCATACGGCAGCCGGCGGGTCCGCACGCCGAGCCTCGATGCCCTCGCCAAGGAGGGGCTGCGGTTCACGGGCGCGCGCCCGGAAGCGTTCCCCACAGTGGCCGCCCGGCGGGCGATCCTCACCGGACGCCGCTCGTTTCCGTTCCGTGACTGGCAGGCCAACCCCGACCTCCCGCAGGGTCCCAGCTGGAGCACCATCGCGCCCAACCATCCCACGTTCCTCCAGATCCTCGGCGAGGCCGGCTACACCACCGGCTACGTGACCGACAACCCGTGGATCCTCTCGGCGCCCTACGACCGCTTCCGCGCGACGGTGGACATCGTGGAGACGATCCCCGGCCAGGTGCCCGCTCGCGGCGGGCCCAAAC
>JACCUE010000346.1 GCA_013812005.1 Thermoleophilaceae bacterium | reverse complement strand
CTCCGGACCCGCCGACATCGGGCTGACAGACCGCGACGGCAACGGAGTCTTCGGAGGCGTGCTCTACGGCACCGATGAGGTCACCGCGGCCCCCGAGGCCGCAGTGTCGGCCTCGCTCGGGTGCGGCGTCCCGACCGCGGTGGCTGACCTCCACCAGGGGGAGATCGTGCTCGACCTGGGTTCGGGCGCGGGAGCGGACGTTCTCATCAGCGCCAAGCGCGTGGGACGGACCGGCAAGGCCATCGGCCTTGACATGACCGATGAGATGCTCGCACTCGCGCGAAGAAACGCAGCGCAGGCCGGAGTGCAGAACGTGGAGTTCGTCAAGGGCTATCTCGAGGAGATCCCCCTCGCGGATGCCTCCGTGGATGTCGTCATCTCGAACTGCGTCATCAACCTCGCCGGGGACAAGAACGAGGTGCTGGCCGAGACGGCACGTGTCCTGAAGCCGGGTGGGCGCTTCGCGGTATCCGACATCATCGCCGACCCGGGCATGGACGAGGCCACCAGAGCCGACATGGCCGAATGGACGGGCTGCATCGCCGGTGCCCTCACGCACGAGGACTTCGAACAGGCCCTGGGCGCCGCCGGCCTGGAGGAGATCGAGATTCGAGCGACCCACCGAGTGCACGAGCACGCCGCTGCGGCGATCGTGCGCGCCCGCAAGCCAGATTGATCCGCATCGATTTGCGTTTGTCGATGGAATCGGCTTTCCTGCCGGGACCAGCAACCGTGTGGAGGTCTCCATGAAGTACGTCCTGTTCGTGTGCACCCACAACGCCGGCCGCTCGCAGATGGCTCAGGCCTTTTTCGAGCGCCGCGGGCCCAAAGACATCCGCGCCGAGTCCGCGGGGCAGGAGCCCGGCCCGGAGGTGTGGCCGACCGTGGTCGAGTCGATGCGCGAGGTCGGCATCGACCTCTCCGGCCGCCGGCCCCAGAAGCTGACCGTCGAGATGCAGCTGCACGCCGACTGGGCCATCACACTGGCCTGCGGAGCGACGTGTCCGTTCGTCCCGACCACCGTGGAGGACTGGGACATCCCGGACCCGGCGGGCAAGTCCCTCGAGGAGGTGCGCTCGATCCGCGACGCCGTCGAGTCACGCGTCAAGGATCTCGTCGCCCAGCGCATCGACGTCATCCGGTCCGACCGCACCGCGCACCAGCTGCGCCTGGAGAAGCTGCTGCCGGACCTGGCCCTGGAGTTCGAGGGCCGGCGCTCCGAAGGCGAGATCCGCGCCTGTGCCGACGCCATCCTCAGCGACTACGACGACGTCCCGGTGCGTAGCTTCGTGATGAACCTCGCCCACCGCCGCTCGCGCGAGTGCCTCGCCAAAGAGCAGTGCGACGCGCTCACCACCGCCTGACGATCGCTGCCCGGCGATGAGCCCTGCGGCCGCAGCGAAGCCCGGCCTCGCGCGGCGAGCGGGAGCGGAGGCCCTGGCCGCGTTCGCGCTCGTCTTCGCGGGGTGCGGCGCGGTCGTGACCGACGCGGAGTACGACGGCGCGCTCGGCACCGTCGGGATAAGCCTGGTCTTCGGGCTGATCATCATGGCCATGGTCTACGCGACCGGTCACCTGTCCGGAGCGCACATCAACCCGGCGGTCACACTCGCGTTCACGCTGTCGCGCCACTTCCCGGTACGCGAGGCCGTGGTCTACATCGCCGCCCAACTCGGGGGTGCCGTGGCCGGAGCGCTGCTGCTGCTGGGGGTATGGCCCGACCAGCCGGCGGAGCTGGGGGCGACGGTGCCGAGCATCGGCGCCGGCAGCGCCTTCGTCTACGAGCTGGTGCTCACCGCCGTGCTGATGTTCGTCATAACGGCAGTCGCCACCGACACGCGGGCGGTGGGAGCGGCCGCGGCGATCGCCATCGGCGGAACCGTGGGCCTGGACGCGCTGCTCGGCGGGCCCGTGACCGGTGCGTCGATGAACCCGGCCCGATCCCTCGGTCCAGCGGTCGCCGCCTGGGAGTGGACTGACTTCTGGGTCTACATCGCAGGCCCCGTCGTGGGCGCTGCCGCGGGGGCGTTCGCCTACGGGCTGGTGCGCGGCGACAGGCCGTCAGCCCACGTTTAGTGCGGGGCTGCGTGTCAGCTCGAGCAACGCGGGGATCCCCACAGGGGCC
>JACCUE010000198.1 GCA_013812005.1 Thermoleophilaceae bacterium | reverse complement strand
GGTGACCACGGCGTTGGCGCCCACGAACGCGCCCTCTCCCGCCGTCACCCCTGGCAGGACGGCGCTACCCACTCCGAGGAAGGCGCCACTGCCGATCGACACCGGCCTCGGATCGACCAGCCCCTGCTGGGCGATCGGCCGCGCGACGTCTCTGTAGTCGTGGTAGGTGTCACCGATGAACACGCGGTCGGCGATCAGCACGTCCACGCCGATCTCCACGGATCCCGCGCAGCCGACCACGAGACCTGACCCGATTCGCGCCCGGTCACCGATCGTCAACCTCGCGTCGTACTGCTTGCCCCCGTGGTCGCCGAGCACGGAGAAGAAAGCGCCCGGATGGATGACCACGTCGCGGCCGACGCGGATGCGTTCAGGACCGATCACGAGCGCAGGCGGGTGTACGATGCTGTTCTCGCCCAGCAGCTCGAACCGGTCGGACCGGGTTCGCCTCGCGGCGAATCTGCGGTACAGGCGCCCTTCGACGTCAGTGAGCCTTGACTGCACCACCCTCTTGACCACCGCTCTCATGTACGCGCCCGGCAAGATTCGAACTTGCGACTTCTGCCTCCGGAGGGCAGCGGGAGCAACCGCACGGAGAGTACGCGATCCCGCTCCCGATGCGGGCTACGGGGCGATTGGGCGCACTTTCGCACCCCCGCTCAGGTCGCCGGATTCGGGCCGTTTCGGGGGGGTTTGGGCACTGGCGGGGTTCTAGGAGGCCGTTGAACTTTCGGCGGTCGCGAGGTGGTCGAGTTCGGTGAGGCAGGAGGTGAGTAGGTCGAGTAGACCGGTGATGGCGGCGTGAGGGGTGCCGTTCGCGCCGGTCTGGCGGTGCGAGCGGGCTTGCTGGGCGGCCAGGAGGCGTTTGAGGTTGATCGCGGTCGCCGCGGCGAGGAGCTGGAGCTGGGTCTTGCGGGTGCCGCGGCATCTCGCTCGTCTCATCCCGTGGTGTTTGAGCTCCGCGATCGCGCCTTCAGCGTGGGCCTGGCGATCGATCGCGGCATCGCGGCCGACCGGCGTTCGCATCCGTGCCCGGGCGGCCTCGCCAGCCAGATGCCGGGCGCCGGGCTGGGGCGGGATCAACGCCGTGCTGTTGAGCCGGTCGAGGGTGGCGTAGCTGGCCTGGCTCGCGTAGCCGGCGTCAGCGCTGACCTCCTTCGCGGCGTGCCCGGCGAACCGCGCCCGGCCGATCAGCGGCTCGAGCGCGTCGGCCTCCGAGCCGGCAGCTGACTCGGCCTCGACCGCGACGATCACCCGCGCCTTGGGGTCGACCGCGACCTGCGCGCGATGCACAAGGTGGGTGCGATGGCCGGGCTTGTGACGCAGCTTGGCATCCGGATCAGAGCGCGAGAGCGCCGTCGCGTTCGATGCTGTGCGCTTCGGCGTCGGCCCCGTGCGTGGCTCAGCCAACGCCAGCTTCGGCCGCGCCCGCGGCTCCTCGACGGCCTCCTGCCCGCCACCCTCGTCAACGGTGTCCTCGACAAGCGAGAGTTCGGCGCGCAGACTCTTCAGCGCCGCGTCGGCCTCGACATGCGTGGCATCGACCAGCAGCCGCCGCCCACCGACCAGGCCAGCTTCGGTGCACTGCCGCAGCACCGCCGTGAACAACTGCTCAAACACCGAAGAGTCCGCAAAGCGCTTGGTCTGGGCGTGGCTGAACGTCGAATGGTCCGGGAGCCGCTCGGTCAGCCCGAACCCGAGAAACCGACGAATGGACATGTCCGTCTGAGCCGTCTTGAGCACCACCCGCATCGACGGCAACCCCCGCCACGCCAACACCAACGCAAGCTTGACCAGCACCGCAGGATCGGTCCCAAGCCGACCGGCGCCGCCAGGCCGATAAAACGGCCGCGCCGTCGCCCGCACATGCTCCCAATCGACCAGCACCTCGATCCGACGCAACTCGTCCTCCGCCGGAACCAGATCGTCCAAACAGACCATCTGCACCTGCCTGGTCTCCTCGCCCGACCGGACCGCAAACGCCGTGAGTGCCATACCCACAGACTCCCGGTCAACCCAGACGAAACTTCAACAAGCTCCTAGAGCAGCGCGACTAGGAACGGCGTGTCGACGAGAGCACCGGCGACGTCGGCTACCTCGAACTCGCACGCCGCCAGGGAGCACGAGAGGTTAACAAGTACGCTGTTCAGATCAGGTTCTCGGCGCACAGATCACGGTCCTTGGCGCACATCACCTAGGTCCGAAAGGGCACGCGAACGCGTGGATTAGGATCATCGACCGGATGACGACCTGATGGAGCGTTCCTGGCACCCAGCCGTAAACGGGTCTTCGACTGCGTTCTGGGTGCGGGTGCTCGTCGCGGTTTGCACGCTGCTCGTCGCCGTTTGGGCCGTGACCAGCGGAGACTCCGGCTCGCCAAGCGATGCGTCACGCGGGGCAGAGTTGTTCCGGACGAAATTCACACCTGAGCAGGGGCTGGGTCCGCTCTTCAATGAGCGTAGCTGCAGCGGGTGCCATGCCTTTCCGAAGGTCGGCGGAATGGGTCGAAACGGGCTGGCGACAGTGCTCAGGGTCGGGCGGCTCACCGATGCCGGCTTCGATCCGCTGGTCGGGCGCGGCGGGCCCTTCGGGCACTCACATGCGGTCTCCGAGCTGGGGGTCGACTGTGGTCGCGAGGCAGGCATCCCAGCCGGCGCGAACGTGACCTCGGTGCGGAACAGCCCACAGCTGTTCGGGAGCGGCCTGATCGATGCGATCCCGGACAAGGCGATCCGCGCGGGTGCGGTCGCCCGAGGCGACGGCGTCAGAGGAAGGCCCAACCTCGTGCGTGGCCCGGACGGGCGCAAGCGCGTTGGGCGCTTCGGCTGGAAGGCGAACGCGGCGACACTCGAGCTCTTCGTAGCGTCCGCCCTGCGGAACGAGATCGGAGTGACGAGCCTGCTCGCCCCCGCCGGCTCGCGTCCGCGCGGGTCCAACCGCTGTCCAGGTGAGTCGAATGGACCCGAAATCGACCAAGACTCCGTCGCGGCACTGGCGGCTTTCGTCGCCGAGTTGCCGCCGCCGCAGTCACGCAGCTCCCAGCAGGCAGGTGCCGTCCTCTTCAGGGAGACAGGCTGCACCGCATGTCATCTACCGGCACTGAAGGCCGGAAGGCGCGAGGTGCCGCTCTATTCCGATCTGCTGCTGCATGACATGGGCCGCGCTCTTGACGATCGCGTCGTCCAGGGGGTCGCCGGCGGGAGCGAGTGGCGCACCACCCCGCTCTGGGGGCTTCGAGATCGGACCCGCCTTCTGCACGACGGCCGGGCGACCAGCGTCGAGGCCGCCATCCTCAGCCATGGAGGTGAGGCCAAGACGGCACGGCGGCGCTTCCACTCGCTACCCGCCGCGCAGCGCCGCAACTTGATCGAGTTCCTTCGTTCGCTCTGACTCCGCGTCACTGGGGGGCGCCGAACGCCGGGACCTCGATGACCGAGCCGGTCCGACGGCTGCTGAGCGAGAGCCAGATCCTGCCCGCGTCCGCCGAGACGGCGATCCCGTTGAGCCGGCCCGGCCCCAGCGCGCCGGATCGAGGGAGATGAATCCTGGCGACCGCTCGGATCCGACCGTCCTGGCGCACGCGCGCAATCGTGCCCGAGCCACGATTGGCCACGTACATGTC
>JACCUE010000037.1 GCA_013812005.1 Thermoleophilaceae bacterium | reverse complement strand
CGTGCCGATGAACGTGCTGCTCAAGGGCCGCGAGGTGGGCTTCTATCTCAAGGATCCGGGCGCGGAGTTCATGATCGCCTGGGGCGACTTCGCCGAGGCCGCCGAGGAGGGCGCCGAGGACGCGGGAGCCGAGTGCATCCTGGTCAAGCCGGGCGAGTTCGAGAAGCTCCTGGCCGAGACCGAGCCCGACCGCGACATGGCCGACCGCGACGGCGAGGACACCGCGGTGATCCTCTACACCTCGGGCACCACCGGCAAGCCCAAGGGCGCCGAGCTGACGCACTCGAACCTGCTCACGAACTGCACCGTGGCGGCCGACGAGCTGGGCGAGATCACCGACGACGATCGCCTGCTCGGTGCGCTTCCGCTGTTTCACTCGTTCGGGCAGACCTGCACCCTGAACGCCGGCATCCACGGCCGGGCGATGATCTCGATGATCCCCCGGTTCGATCCCGACAAGGCGCTTGAGATCATCGCGCGCGACGAGATCACTCTCTTCCAGGGGGTGCCGACGATGTACAACGCGATGCTGGCCTGCGAGAGCGCAGACTCGGCCGACACGTCGACGCTGCGTCTGTGCATGTCCGGCGGCTCGGCGATGCCGGAAGAGGTGATGCGCAAGTTCGAGGAGAAGTTCGGCTGCAAGGTGCTCGAGGGCTACGGCCTGTCGGAGACCTCGCCGGTCGCTTCGTTCAACCACCCCAATGAGGACAACAAGGCCGGGTCGATCGGCACGCCGATCAAGGGGGTGGAGATGAAGGTGGTCGATGAGGACGGCAACGAGGTCGGCCAGGGCGACGTCGGCGAGATCGTGATCAAGGGCCACAACATCATGAAGGGCTATTGGAACCGCGAGGACGCCACGAAGGAGGCCATCCAGGACGGCTGGTTCTACTCCGGCGACATGGCCAAGGTGGACGAGGACGGCTACTTCTTCATCGTCGATCGCAAGAAGGACCTGATCATCCGCGGCGGCTACAACGTCTACCCGCGCGAGATCGAGGAGGTGCTCTACGAGCACCCGGCGATCCAGGAGGCGGCCGTCGTGGCGGTGCCTCACGAAGAACTCGGTGAGGAGGTGGGCGCCGCGGTGGTCCTGAAGGAGGGCGAGCAGTTGAGTGCCGACGACCTCAAGGCCTATGCGAAGGAACAGGTGGCGGCCTACAAGTACCCGCGCCACGTGTGGTTCCTCGACGAGCTGCCCAAGGGCCCGACCGGCAAGATCCTCAAGCGCGAGATCGAGGTGCCGTCAGAGGTCGAATCCGAGAGCGAGGCGACCGCGAAGTAGCCCGACCGCAGAGCTGCCCGAAACCTCAGACGGCTCGGCGCGCGTGACGGGCCACGGTGCCGAGCATCCGCCGCACTACCACCAGGTGCCCGCCCGTGCCGATCACCGCCGCGCGGTAGGCGCGTCCGTGTGGGCCGGAGAAGACAGCCCATGTGCCCGCCCGCACGCGCGTGCGGGAATCACCAAGGTCGTCGAGGGCGAACTCCAGCCGGTAGCGCGAGAAACGGTGCCGGCCCTCAAGCCCCAGCCGCAGCGGGCGCCGCGCCGTGGCCACCACGAAGCCCGGGAAGGTCGATCCTGGCTCGAGCGGCCGTGGCCCTCCCGTCCGCGGATGCTCACAGCCCAGGAGCCGGGCCACGCTCTCCGAGACCCGGCCCTCGAACGCCGGGGCCACCGAAGCGAGCAGAGCCTCCCACACCGGTTCGGGAGGGGCATCGATCACAAGCGCGTGCTCGTCGACGAAGGGCAGCTCGGAAGTCACTCGACAACCAGCCCGTGACGCATGGTGTTCTCGGTCATCACGCGGGTCTCGGTGAACTGAAGCAAATAGTCGGGACCCCCGGCTTTGGCGCCGATGCCCGAGCGCCGGTTGCCCCCGAAGGGCTGGCGTCCCACCATCGCGCCGGTGATGCCCCGGTTCACGTAGAGGTTGCCCAACGGGAGTCGCGCCGCCACCCGCGCCACCGTCGCGGGACTGCGGGAGAACAGCCCTCCGGTGAGGGCGAAGGGAAGCCGCTCGATCGCACCGCAGGCGGCGTCCACCCCGCTCGCCCGCTCGACGGTCAGCAGCGGCCCGAAGACCTCCTCGGACAGCACCGGCGCGTCGGGCTCGAGGTCGCAGGCCACGGTGGGAGGGCAGTACCAGCCTCCGTCCGGCACCTGGCCGCGAATGGCGACGCGCCCCGATCGGCCGGCCCCCTCCACATAGCCCGCCACCCGCTCCACGGCCTCGCGATCGATCACCGGCGGCACGTCCGTGCCGAAGCGCTCGGCGGGGCCCACGGCAAGCACCTCGACCGCGCCCGTGAGGCGTTCGAGCAGCTCGTCGTGCACCGCCTCGTGCACGAGCACCCGCGAGGCTGCCGAGCACTTCTGGCCCGCGAATCCGAATGCCGAATCCACCAGCGCCGGCACCACCTCGTCGAGGTCGGCGTCGGAGTCCACGATCACGCAGTTCTTGCCGCCCATCTCCGCCACCACGCGCTTCACATGTCCCTGCCCGTCGGGTGTCTCCGCCGCGGCCCGCACGATGTCGAGGCCCACCGCGCCCGACCCCGTGAAGGCGATCGTGTGCACTCCGGGATCGCGCACAAGGGCCGCGCCCACCTCACCGAACCCGGGCAGCAGCGAGAGCGCCTCGGGCGGCAGGCCCACACCGTGCAGCGCCTCGACGAGCGCGAGCGCGCATCCCGGGGACTGCTCGGCCGGCTTGAGCACCACCGCGTTGCCGGTGGCAAGCCCGGCGGCCACCATGCCGGTGGGAATCGCCAGCGGGAAGTTCCACGGCGAGATCACGGCCACCACGCCCCGCGGCACGTAGCCCATGGTGTTGCGCTCGCCGGGCACCTGCAGCAGCGCCGGGCCGTGCTCCAGCAAGAGCGCCTCCCTGGCGTAGTACTCCAGGAAGTCGATCGCCTCGCACACGTCGGCATCCGCCTCCGGCCATGGCTTGGCGCACTCTCGCACCATCAGCGCTGCCAGCTCGAGTCGTCGCCCACGCAGCGCGGCCGCCGCGCGCACCAGCACCACCGCGCGCTCGATCGCGCTGCGCGCGCCCCACTCGCGCGCGCCGCGGCCGGCCGCCGCAACCGCCTCGGCCACGTGGGACTCCGTGGCTCGTCCCGCCTGGGCCACCACGCGCTCCGGAACCGCCGGATCGGTGGACTCGAAGCCGGCGTCCGCGCCGCGCTCGCCGCCCACCAGCACCGGCACGCGCAGGGGCAGGCGCCCGTCCAACTCCTCCAAGGCGGCGGTGAGCGAGGCTCGCACGGGCGCGCGGCGCAGCTCGAGCACCGGCTCGTTGATGAAGGCCCCGAGACCGGTCGCATCCTTCAGAGGATTCGAAGGACTCGGCATCCCTGCCTCATCCTTCATGGCGCCGCCAGCAAGTCTTCGATCGAAGCCCCGCGCTGCTGCTCGCCGAGAAACGAGTCGTTCGAAGTGTTCTCGAGCAGGCGCCTCACCAGATAGGCCATCCCGGCCACCAGGTCGCCGACCGGGCAGTAGGAGCGCACGCGCAGCCCGGACGCGGCGATCGCGATCCCCAGCTCGTCGCCCAGCCCACGCAGCACCTGCAGCTCGAGGTCGCGGTCCTCCCCACCGGTCGCGCGGTTGTGAGCGATGGCGTGCGCCAGCGAGCGGATGTTGTGGGACGCAACGGCCACTCGCAGGAGAGGATTCGAAGGACTCGGCATCCCTGCCTCATCCTTCCGCGGTCGGCTGTCCAGCAGCCGCCGCGTCAGCTCTTCGAAGTTGCGGTCGGACTCCGCCTTGACCTCGAATACCGGCGGCGTCCAGCCGTGCCGGCGGGCCTCGACCACCTCGTGGTCCCAGTAGGCGCCCTTGACCAGCCGAACCGTCAACGGCGGCCGCCGCGCGCTCGCCCTGGCCCATTCGAGTATCCGGTCGAGCTGTTGCCCAGAGTCGCGCAGATATGCCTGCAGCACCACCCCTGCCGACGGCCCGTCGCTGAACTCGGGTTCGTCGAGCAGCTCGAAGACCAGCTCCATGGTGGTCTCCAGCGCGTCGAGCGACTCCATGTCGATGTGAAGATGCGCGCCGAGATCCTGCGCGCGGCGCAGCAGCGGCCGCAGCCGCTGCGCGGCGTCTTCGCGCCCCACGTGGGGAGCGTCGGGACGCATGAGCGGGGTGAGCGCCGACACCTTGACCGACAGGTTGACTCTCGGCAGCGGTCCCGCAGAGTCGGCTTCGAGCAGATGCCGCCCCGGCCAGGAGCCGGCCGCGACGCTGAGCACCTCGAGGGCCTCATCGCAGCGAGCGGCGTAGCGGTCGGCCTCCTCACGGGTGAAGGTGGCCTCTCCGAGCAGATCCACCGAGCACGCCGACCCCTCCTTCCACAGGTCGCCGAGCACGCCGAGGGCAGCCTGCGGCGACTCGCCGACGATGAAACGGTGGGCCATATGGCGCACCCCGGTCGCGGCGGCGGCTCCGAGCGCTCGCCGGCCCGGTGCGGTGTGGGCCACCCGCATGGCGGCCTCCAGCGCCTGAGGGCGCTCGTCGACCTCCTCGACGTACTCGGCCAGGTGTCGCGCGAGGTCGTCGAGCGAGCGGCAGGCCGGCGTCACGTCGACCAGCCGGAACAACGCGGCGCGCAACTCGGCGTCGCGAGACGCCAGCTCCATTCCCTTTGCGTCCAGCGCCTTGATCGGATGGCGCGAGGGGCTGGGCAGGGCCGCGTGGAGGTCGCGTCCGACCCGGGTCAGCAGCTCCTCGCCGTGGGGCATCGCCTGCAAACGCTACTCCGCGTCTCTCCCTGGACGAACGACCGAGCGCAATGCGCGCCCTCATCGGATAGGAATACAGCATGGCCGAGCTGATCCTGGGACCGCTGCTGCGCTATGTGGGAGAGAAGTGCGCCGTCTTCTGGGTGGAGACAGACAGCCCCTGCGAGATCACCGTGCTCTCCACCAGCGCCCGGACCTTCTGTGTCGAGGGCCACCATTTCGGCCTCCTGCGCGTGGAGGACCTCGAGTGCGGAG
>JACCUE010000326.1 GCA_013812005.1 Thermoleophilaceae bacterium | reverse complement strand
GTCCCCCGCGCGGTCGAAGGCGCCCATCAGGCCGAGGATCCCGTCGCCCGGATACCCGTAGATGCGCTTGACTCCCCAGCCTGAGAGGCGTTCAAGAAGGTGGTCGGCGACCGTGCGGCTCATCGGTCGATCACCGCGTACGCGGCGCTTGTGCCCGCGGCGTAGACCATGTGGTGGAAGGCGTCCATGGCGACCCCCGAGGGCGGCTGCTTCCAGGGCGCCGGCGCCACGTCGAGCGCGGGCAGCATCACGAGCGAGGAGCCCCAGACGGCGGCGAAGTGGGTGGCGGCAGCGGTCCGGGGACTCGGCTCTGCCAGCTCGATCAGCCCGCGCGCCGCGCCCCAGCCGATGCCGTAGCCCCAGTGGACCGCCGTCGAGAAGCGCGCCTGGCCATCCTCGTCGCGAGGCTGGACGCCCAGCACCTTGCCGGCGGCGTCGGCGGGCGCCGAGCTCGACCCACGACCGCGCAGCTTGGCCTCGACCGTGCTCGAGACGGTCATGGACACCGTGCCGACGGCTCCCGCGAAGAGGCCCTTGCCGACGCCGCTCGCTACATCTGCCGTGCTTCGCATCCGTTTCTCTCCTCAGTCAGCAGCTTGACCGGGCGACCCCGGAGACCGCGCTCAAGTCTCCTCCAGCCGGTGAGTCCGAACAAGAGAAAGTTCATTACGGCTGTGTAACGAATTCTTGTTGCAGACGCGTCGGCGATCGCCGAGCATCGCGGGCGTGGCTGGGGGTATGGAGGCAGCGCAGGCCGGACATCGCAGGTCCAAGGGTCCACGACTCGACCGTGGTGAAATCCTCATCGCCGTCGATGAGCCGTCCCTCACCGATGCCGCGGCCGAGCAGCTGGAAGACGTCGGTTTCTCGACACGCACCGTCACGGACGGTTACGAGGCCGTGCGGCTCGAGGCCGAGACCTGCCCGCGTCTTGTGGTGCTTGGCGTGTCGACCCCGCCGATCGGGGGCGTGGAGCTCATGCGGCGCATGCATGCCGGCCGGCGGACTCCCGTGATCCTCGTGGCAGCGGAGGGCCGAGCGACCGACAGGATCGTGGGACTCCGGCTGGGGGCGGATGACTACCTGGTACAGCCGTTCGGCGGAGCCGAGCTGGCCGCGCGCGTCGAAGCGGTGATCCGGCGCCACGCGTGTTTCGAACGGCGGAGCGCGGCGGTGGCGATCGGCCGTGTGAAGATCGATCCGGCAGGCAAACGGGTGACGCTCGATGGCACGGAGGTGCGGCTCACAGACCTGGAGTACAAGCTGCTCTGGTACATGGCGCTGCACCCCGGACGGGCGCTCTCTCGAACGCAGATTCTCGACGCGGTCTGGGGTGATTCGTCCTACCGATCGGAGCCCATCGTCACAGTCCACATCCGGCGGCTGCGCATGAAGGTCGAGGAAGACCCATCCGCGCCGCGCCTGCTCAAAACGGTACGGGGCTTCGGTTACCGACTCGTCGCGCTGGCCTGACCCGTTAGGCCGACGTGCTGACCCGTAAGCTCTCGAACGTGTGTCCGGATCGGACTGGGGGCCCAAAAAACCGAAGTTTCCATTCCCCACCAGAGGCAGAGGTGCCGCAAGCTCGAGGATCAGTTCTCGTCGTAGTCGACGAGCCGACCACAGTCCAGATCATCTCGAGCCACCTCGACCAGGCGGGCTACGCGACTAGCTCCAGCGCCGACGGGCACGAGGCTGTCGCCGTCATCAACGTGGAGAAGCCCGATCTGGTGATCCTCGATGTCGTGCTGCCCGGCCTGGACGGCCTCCAGGTCATGGACCGGATCCGTCGGCGCGAGCACACCGCCGTGATCCTCGTCGGCGGAGAGTCGGCAGATCCGGTGATCGGCCTACGTCTGGGCGCCGACGACCACCTCTCGAAGCCCATCGTGCCGGCCGAGCTCGTCGCCCGGGTGCAGGCCGTCCTGCGGCGTCGCGACCATCAGCCGCTCCAGTCGGTGATCGCTGCCCACGGCTTGGACATCGATACGCGCGCCCGGCGGGTTACGGTCCGCGGCGAGCCGGTGCACCTTACACCGATGGAGTTCGACCTGCTGGCCTTCCTCGCCCGTCACCCTCAGCGGGTCTTCTCCCGTGCAGAGCTGCTCGAGCTGGTCTGGGGTTGGCGCCCCTACATCGAGAGCTCGACGGTGGCGGTGCACGTCCGACGGCTGCGGACGAAGGTCGAGGCGGATCCCTCGCGGCCCACCAGGCTGAAGACGGTCTGGGGCGCCGGCTACCGCTTCGACCCCTGACCGACCGGCGATCGAGCCGGGGCTCTCCGGTTCCTCGCCCTGTTCAGAAACTCGAAAGCTGACGGTCAAGGTTCGGTAATTTCCGCTTCGTAGGGTGCTACCGGGTTCCCGCCCTCGCTCGGTCCGCCGGGGAGAGACCACGGGACCCGGGACCAGAGCGCACGCACCCGATCGAGGAGGCAGGCCATGGAGGCAGGAAGTACAGCGGCACGGATGGGGCAGCGGTCGCGGCCGGCTGACACCGTCGTCGCCGAGGGCCAGGCCCCTGGCCTGTTGGCGGGCCTCGGGCAGACGTTCACCCGCGGCGTGGTGGCGGGCCTGTTCGCCGGCCTGCTCTTTCTCCTGAGCCAGATGGGCTGGGCGGTCGAGAACCTCGACAAGCCGGCGATAGCGCCGCTGCTCGACATGTCGACCGTCTTCAGCCGCGACGAGCTGCCGGCGGCGACGCCCGAGAACGCAATCATCGGGCTGGTGACCCATCTCAGCCTGTCGATGTTCTTCGGCATCGGCTTCACGATGCTCGTCCCGCTGCTGCGCAACACCGCTCTCCTGCTGCTGGGAGGTCTCGTCTTCGGGCTCGTCCTCTACGTCGTCAACATTCAGCTGCTGGGGCGCACGGTCTTCGAGTGGTTCACGAACCCGAACGGCCCGCCGCAGATCGCCGAGATCTTCTTCCACGCCGAGTTCGGCCTGCTGCTCGTGCCCTTCTTCATCGGGGCGGCGCAGCGGGTCAGGGCGCCTGCGGCGTGAGCCCGATGGATCCTCCACCCGAACCGCCGGCCAAATCCACCAACGACCCGAAGGGGACTCTCATGGAGCACAGCCAATCCGAGGCGGGGGCAGCCGGCGCCGGGGCGATGCAGCGGCTCGCGCGTGACGACTCGTCGCGCAAGCGCTTTCTGAAGATGGCCGGCACAACGGCGGCGGCCGGCGCGTTCGCCGCGTTGCTCGCGGCCTGTGGGGAGGGCGACGAGGAGAAGGCCGAGGTGGACGACGCGGCACCGTCGACCGCCCAGGCCGGCGACTTCAAGATCCTCAACTACGCCCTGATGCTCGAGTACCTCGAGTCAGACTTCTACGAGAAGGTCGTCAGCAGCGGCATGCTCTCGGGAGCGGCGCTCGAGATGGCGAAGACCTTCGGCGAGCACGAGAACGAGCATGTCGAGACCCTCGAGACCGCGGTCAAGGAAGGCGGCG
>JACCUE010000318.1 GCA_013812005.1 Thermoleophilaceae bacterium | reverse complement strand
CCCTTCTCGATCTCGAACCCGTGCGGTCGCAGGGCGGGGTCGGGCACCTTCTCGGCCAGAGCCACGGCGCCGGCCACCACCACCGCTGCTCCTCGATCGGAGTCCACCGGGGCCAGCAGCGCGTCGAGAGCGCCGATTCGCAGCCCCACCAGGTGCGGCGGCGGGGCCAGATGGGACTCGTAGCGCACACCTCGGGCGGGATAGAGGCGCACCGGCCGGGGGCTCAGGAACTGCTTGAGGTCGGCCGCCAGGTCGCGAGCCGCGCGATCGTCGCCCGCCACCACCAGCGCGGGGCGGGCGGGGTCGGCGTCGAGCACCGATGCGAGCAGGTAGGGGCGCAGGCTGGCCGACACGAACGCGCGCTGGGGCGCACCGCGAGCGGCCTCTGTGAGGGCCTCGACCGCGGGGTCCGAATGGGCGTATGTCAGAAGTGAGCGCAGAGACACGGCACGCGAAGCGACCACCCGGCTCGTGCCGCGCGGCCCCTCGTTTTCAGTCTAGTTCTCCCGGCCGGCTTCCCCGCCACCCAGGGGCGGGTGAAATCGGCGGCCGTCGAGACCGCCCCGGTCGGGCTGATCCGGCGAGCCACGACCGGCTCGGGGAGGTTCTGCATGGCCCACATGCATAACCTCCCTCAACCGGTGGATGGTGCAACATGCAGCCGGTGAGTGTCCCGGTGCCCGACCCCGCCATCGCCGGACCCCTGCGCGAGGCGCTGGCCAGGGCGAACTACAACACGGGTGGAGTGATGGTCGCCCTGGGTGGCGACGCCGAGAGCTCCCCGGGCGACGCGCCCGTGCAGGCGCGCCGGCTCGGCACCGACGACCAGGCGGTGCTCGTGCGCCTGTTCCTGCTCGGGCTCGACATCGACGCCGACCGGGCGCGGACGGCTCTCGCCCCCGCCCGGCTCGAGGACCTCAAGCGAGGCGGACTGATCGAGGCCGACAGCGGCGGGCGCGTGCGCTGCCCGATCCGAATCTCGCCTTTCGAGGGACTGTTGCTGGCCCACGACCCGGAGGTGGTGGAGGACCCCGCGCCCGACATCGTGACCGGGCTGAACTCGGCCGCCCGCACCCTGGCCTCGCTCACCCCCCGGCGCCCGGCCGGCCGCGCGCTCGACGTGGGCACGGGCTCGGGCGTGCAGGCGTTGCTGGCGGCCAAACACTGCCGCCACGTCGTGGCCACCGACGTGAACCCGCGGGCCCTGGCCTTCACCGAGCTGGGCGCGGCACTCAGCGGCTTCGACCACGTGGAGTGCCGCGAGGGCAGCTTCTTCGACCCCGTCGAGGGCGAGAAGTTCGACCTCGTCGTGTCCAACCCGCCTTACGTGATCTCGCCCGACGCCCAGCTGGTCTACCGCGACGGCGGCCTGGAGCGCGACGAGGTGTCGCGCATCGCCGTGACCGGGGCCGCCTCCCACCTGGCCGAGGGCGGGCTGGCCATGGTGCTCGCCAACTGGGTCCATCAGGCCTGGGAGCCGTGGGACCAGCCCCTGAGGGACTGGCTCGAGGGCAGCGACTGCGACGCGCTGCTGCTGCACCATCTGAGCGAGGACGGTCTCGAGTACGCGGCCAAGTGGAACACGCGCCACCGCCGGGACCCAGAGACCCATGCGCAGGTGCTCGACCGCTGGACCGGCTACTACCGCGACGCTGGCATCGGGGCGCTGGCCACCGGCGGCGTCGCTCTGCGCCGGCGCAGCGAGGGCGACCCGCGGATCACGACGGCGGAGATGGCCACGGGACCGGCGGGCAACGGAGGCGAGCACGTGCTGCGCATGCTCGATGCCGCGGCCCTGCTGGCCGAGGGCTCAGACGACTCGCTGCTGGCCACGCCGCTCGCGTTGGTGGCCGGGCACAGCCTCCACCGCGACCGCCCTCACACGGACGAGGGCTACGGGCCCGAGACCGTGCGGATGGTGCTCGACGACAACGCTGGGCTGAGCAGCGAGTTCGGCCCCGCGGTCGCCGCGATCCTGGTCGGCCTCGACGGCACACGCACGCCGGGCGACCTGGTGCCGCTCCTGGCACAGGCCCTGCCGGGAAGCGACGACGAGATCCGCGAGGCTGTGCTGGCGGCGGTGCGCACGCTCGTCGAGCAGGGGCTGGTGGAACCGGCGGCGGCGGACTGAGCCGCTCCTTCGCTTCTGCGAACGGCGGCTGGGTAGGACGGCTCGGGGCGAGTTCAGGTCACCTCAGCGGACGCCGCCCGGGCACCACCGCCCTACCCCGCGCCGTCCCCCTCGGAATACACGAGCCGTTCGAGCTCGTCGGCCGCGCGCTCCACCAGGGCCTGCACCTCGTCCTGGGGCTCGCGGAAGCGGCCCAGCACGTGGGCGGACACGATCTCCGGGTCGGTCGAGTCAGGTCGCCCCACCCCGACCCTCACGCGGCGGAAGTCGGGGCCCCCCAGCTCGCGCTTCAGCGACTTCAGCCCGTTGTGGCCGGCGAGCCCGCCACCGAGGCGGCTCTCCACGCGTCCGAAGGGCAGGTCGATCTCGTCATGCACGGCCACCACCCGATCGAGGTCGACGCCGAGGGCGCCTCGCGCGGGCCCCGCCGCGCGGCCCGAGTCGTTCATGTAGGTCTGGGGCGCCAGGACGCCCACCCGGGGGCCGCCGGGACCGGTGCGCCCATCGGTGTAAAGGCCTGCGTAGCGCTTCTTGGCCCGCGGGAGAGCCCAGCGCTCGGCGGCCATTGCGGCCACCTCGAAGCCGATGTTGTGCCGGGTGCGCCGGTACTGCTCGCCTGGGTTGCCCAGCCCCACGATCAGCCAGTCGACCCTGCCGGCCCCGCCGTCGCGGCGGCCCAGCAGGCCCACCGAGCTACTGCTCGGTGTCGGAGTCGCCCGGGGAGTCGCCCTCTTCGCCCTCCCCGGCTTCGGCGGCGGGCTCCCCGTCCTCGCCCACCAGCTCGGTCTCCTCCTCGATCTCGGGCTGCTCGACCTCGGTGGGCACGACCACCGTGGCGATCGTGGTCTCCTCGAGATCGTCGAGGAAGACGACACCCTGGGGAGCGTCGATCTCGGAGAGCATGAGCGTGGCGGCCACCTCGAGACCGGACACGTCGACCATGATCTGGTCGGGGATGTCCGTGGGCAGCGCCTCGATGTTGAGCTCGCGGGTCACGTGCTCGACAACGCCGCCTTCCTTGACCCCGGGGGACTCGTCGCCCCCCTCCAGCTCGACCGACACGGTCGACTGGATCTTCTCGTCCAGGCGCACTTCGAGCAGGTCCACGTGCATGACCTCCCCGCGTACGGGGTGGTTCTGCTGATCCTTGAGGATCACGGGCACCGACTTCTCGGAGCCGATCTCCACGTCGAAGAGGGCCGCTCCCTGCGCGAGCAGGTTGCGCAGGTCGCGGGCTCCGACCTTGAAGGAGACGGGGTTCGGGTGGCTGGCGCCGTAGAGCACTCCGGGCACGAGACCGGAGCGGCGCAGGCGCCGGGTCTCGCGCGAGCCTCGCTCTTCGCGTTCTTCGACTGCCAGGGATGGGCGCTTTCCGTCTGCCATGCGGTCGGGCAGTGTAGCGAGGCATGGTCCACCGGCCAGGCTACGCTGCCCATCGTGGCGAAGGACGAGGGATCGATCCCGAAGAGCAGGGTCCGCCGGACCGCGCAGCTGGGGTCGGTGATCGGGACCCAAGGGGCCCGCTACGCCGGCACGAGGGCCGCCAACCTCGCGCGGTCCAGCGACCGCGCCGGCGAGCAGATGGACCGCCGCCACCTCGAGGCCGCCGAGCGGATGGTGGACACGCTCGGGACGATGAAGGGAGCAGCCATGAAGATCGGCCAGCTCGCCTCCTTCATCGACACCGAGTTCCTTCCGCCCGAGTACCGGGAGCTGTACCAGGACAAGCTCGCCGATCTGCGCACCTCCGCCCCGCCGATGCCCTGGAAGCAGGTGCGCTCGGTGCTCGACGAGGAGTGGGAGGACCCGGTCGAGGAGCTGTTCGAGGGCTTCTCACACGACGCGGCTGCCGCGGCGTCGATCGGCCAGGTGCACCGCGCCACGCTGCCCGACGGCCGCGAAGTGGCGGTCAAGATCCAGTACCCGGGCGTGGCCGAGGCGCTGCGGGCCGACATGCAGAACGCCGGCATGATCATGCGCCTGGCCAAGGCGCTGGCGCCCGGCCTCGACGCAAAGGCCGCGGCCGCCGAGCTCAAGGAGCGCGTGCTCGAGGAGCTGGACTATGAGTACGAGGCCCAGAATCAGCGCGCCTTCTC